>JACPVK010000334.1 GCA_016191795.1 Gammaproteobacteria bacterium | reverse complement strand
TCAATGGCGCGTTTTTCGTCTTCGGAAAACTCGACGGGTTTTTTGCCGGTTTTATCTTCCAGTATGTGCGCTATGGCTTTTCGGAATATGTCCTTTTCCTTGAGCATGCGTGCATAGCGTACTCGTTCCACGGCTTGCGGTTTGAGTACGCCTATCAGGTGCAGGTTTTGCGGAATGGGCTGATTAATCACCTGTGGTAATAATTCGGGAATCTGGTTCACGCTGACATATTGTCTGGCAATCATGTCCTTGCCCGGGATTTCGATGTGGCTGACTGGTACTTCGCCGGTGAGTTCGCACAGGCGCAACATGTCGCGATGCAGACCCGGTAATTCGCGTTCGATGCAGGCATCGAGTCGTATCGATTCCAGTATGTGAAACCATTGCAGGGCGATTTCCTGATCGACATATTGTTGCAGAAAATCCATGTTATCCAGGCGCCAGCTGCCAAACCAGTTTTGTGCCCATAAATGCACAACAATACATTTGTAATAATTAAAATTATCTTTTTTATCGCTAAAGCGATTGAGCATGGATGGCAGGAACAGGGTTTCGGTATCGGTATGCCATTCACTGTGGATATCGAGCTTTAACCGGCGGCCATTTAAGCCGGTGACAAAATGTTCCAGCACACTGCTGACATCATCGAATGCAATGCCGGTTATTTTTTCAGTGGCCAGGTGTGCAATCTGTTCCAGTTCGTCGAGTTTTTTTACCGCTGCGTGCAGGCCAATACTGTCAAATGCATCAATGGCCTGGTGCAGCCAGAGTTCAATTGTTTCCAGTTCCATTAATTCATGCGAGCGCGCCAGCCGCTGACCAAACTGATAAGCCAGGCCGCTGCTGGTGGCAGCGGCTTTTTCGATTTGGGTGAGTAATTTATCCTGGGTTTGAATATCCAGCGTAGCGAGATATTCGATAGCCACCGGCGGCACTTCGATGAACTTGTCATCCAGTCGTTCTTCTATTTCGGCGATGGTGAAAGGCGGCAGGCTCATATTGATGCTTTGACGCAGAGACACAGAGGCACAGAGATAACTAATTTTAGTTGAATCATTTATTCCTCGTTATTTTCTCTGGTTCTCTGTGTCTCTGTGTCTCTGTGTCGAAAATTAGAACAACGAAGCACTCAACTCATTCACCGCCGCCAGCATGTCGGCATCATCAGTTAATGCCTGTGCAATGCAGGTGTGGCAGGCAGTCACCGGTGAAATGCCGGCGGAAATTAATTTGGCGGCGTGCACCAGCAAGCGTGTGCTGGCACCTTCTTCCAGGCCACTGCCTGTCAGGTTGCGAGTCATGTGCGCAAATTTCACCAGGCGTTGTGCCAGTGTGGTATCAATGCCGGTTTCCCTGCACAGAATGGCGGCTTCGAGTTCGGCTTTGGGGTAATCAAATTCCAGCGCCACAAAACGCTGGCGTGTACTTTGTTTTAAATCTTTGAGCACGCTTTGATAACCGGGGTTGTAGGAAATGGCCAGACAAAAATCGGATGAAGCCTCGAGCAGTTCACCCACTTTTTCCATCGGCAACACGCGGCGATCATCGGCCAGCGGATGTATCACCACAGTGGTGTCCTTGCGTGCTTCGACAATTTCATCGAGATAACAAATGGCACCATGGCGCACAGCGCGTGCCAGCGGGCCATCCACCCAACGGGTTTCACCGCCGGAAACCAGAAATCGACCCACCAGATCCGATGCGGTTAAGTCATCGTGACAGGAAACGGTAATGAACGGTTTTTGCAATCGCCACGCCATGTGTTCCATAAAGCGCGTCTTGCCGCAACCGGTGGGGCCTTTGAGTAATATCGGTAATTGCTGTTTGTAGGCAGCTAAAAAAACCTCGATTTCTTCACCAACTGGCTCGTAGTAGGGTTCGTCGCGAATGAAATATTCTTCAGGTTTGAAAGTGTGGCTGGCTTGCATGCTGTGATCCGGGGGGTTGGAATACTGGCATTGTAGGGGAGAGCGGCCTGGGGCGAAACCCTGAATCTCTACGGGAAAGTGGTCAGGCACCGTGATTTTGTGGGAGCGCGGGCCATGCCCGCGACAAAACTATAAAAGAATGAGTCCGCAAATAAACGCAAATGAACGCTAATAAAAACAAAAACATTTGCCTTATTTGCGTTCATTTGCGGACTTAATCTTTTAAACAAAAATGTCGCGGGCATGGCCCACTCCCACAGTCTTAGGTAAGTGCCATTCTGGACTGACCTGAGTCGGTCCCCATGGATGATGCTTCAATGACGAATCACAATACAGGTGATTTCTTCACGATCATGGTAGAGCTGCTTCATGCGTATCTCGTAACGTATACCGGCCTGCTGCATGGCGGTTTCCAGTAACGAGCGGCAATCTTCCACCATCTGGTAGCGTTGTTTCATGGGCAACTTGAGATTGAACACTGCATGTTTGCAATGACCGTCTACCAGCCAGCGCGCAATTAAGCGTGCGATGTGTAACGGGCGTTCCACCATGTCGCATAACAACCAGTCTACCGGCTCGGGTGGTGTGTAAACAAAACCGTCGGCGTGCTGATGCACAACCAGGCCACTGTCCATCACCGCCGGATCCATATTGCCATTGTCGATAGCAATCACCTTGATGTTGCGTTGCACCATTTGCCAGGTCCAGCCGCCAGGGCTGGCGCCCAGGTCAACCGAGGTCATGCCGGTACGTAAATATTTTTGTTGTTCTTTTTCGCTCAACAGGGTTTTAAAGGCTTCCTCGAGTTTGAGCGTTGAACGGCTGGGCGCGTTACGTGGCATTTGCAAACGTATGATGCCCATGTGATCTGCTGCGCTGTTATGGATGCTGGCAATGCCGATATAAATCGCTGAGGAGCTGAGAAAGAAAATATGCAAACGCCATTCACTGGCCTGATTCATCAATGACTGTCTTTTCAGGTTTTGTATCAGCGGATGAAAAAACTTTTTACAAAAGCCGGACATCTGTTTGCCGTCATTGGTGTCGGGCGTTTCCAGATACAGGTCGTTAAATTGCAGACCTATGGATTTTATTTGTTCGATCAGTGGGGTGATGCGGTCATCAACCGGTAAATCTTTAATGATGTTGCCGGCAAAAATACACTGGCGGGTGAACACCAGTTGCTGGTACGAAATAGCCTTGTTCAGTTCTTGTGCACTGAGTGGCTCGGCCAGCACATATTGCACATAACCACTATCCGGTTTGGTTTTAATGTAACCCTGCAAATTGGTGTGTTGTGCCTGGAGCTGAATTTCGCTGGCGCATTCTTTTTCGAAACCGGCACGGCAATAAAGCAGTAACTGGTAAAACAGGTGTTGCGGGGTGTCGGCCATGGGTGTGCTTTGTGTATCCGGGGGTTGATTTGGGCGTTTACTGAGAAATAGTTCACATTTTTCAGATCTTGACTACACTTGGAGTTAACAGGGTACCGGTTGGTGTTCTGGTAGTTTAAATGAGTAAAGCAATATGCCTGTTAACAAGTCATCAAGTGTGAGTTATGCCACCGTGCAGGGGCGCATCATACCTGTATCAGGCATTATATTCTGTTGTTTTCGGGCTATTTCGCCATCCATCCCTTCGAATTATCTCCCTCGTCAGCACTCATTTGAGTTGCTGTCTGGCATCCCCGGGTCAATACGGCCTGTGTCGGGGTGTGAGGGTACGAATATCAGTCTGATGTGTGTATTGACATCAGCCTGATGTGTAGCAGCAAAGTCCATAGAGCATTTCGGGGGCGAAAGCCCCCGTTTTTTCACGCGTTGAAAAAATGTTCCTGGGTAGTAACATGCGTAATCTATTCCAGTGAGAGTGTGTTATGAGCCCTGATGATGTTAAAAATCTGATCGAAAGTGGTATCCCCGGAAGCCAGGCCATTGTGTCCGGTGAAGGCTGTAATTTGTCGGTGACGGTGATCAGCGATGCCTTCGAAGGCAAAAGCATGGTCCAGGAACAGAAAATGGTTTATGCCACGGTGAATGCCTTAATCAGCTCTGGCCAGTTACATGCGCTGGGTATCAAGTCCGTTACACCCGCTGAGTGGAAGACGCAGAGCGGGAACTGATTCGGGATGTAGTACCGCCTTCTGCATGCCTGAAGTGTTAACAGATAGCAAGCCTTCCGGGCTATTCGCATCAAGATGCCGTTGCCATGGATTGATCAACGGTGTTTCCTGCCCTTTATACAGGTGATGAGATTTTTTCAATTACCGGGAAAAATTCCCTGTGTCTATGCTACATATGGTCTGTGGTATGACAGACTTTCTGAACTGTCATCTTTTTTTCCCAGGTTTTACAAATGAAAACGGGTCGCCGGTCAGGTTGTTATGCGCCGGCAAGGATTGCTTTACCTGTCGTTAATCGAGTGAGTATTTTGCAATGTGGTAACTGTTTAGCCTGTTAAATGTTTGCTTTTGTAAATAACAAAAAATAAAGGCGTGGTATGTCAAACAATGATTGCCTGGCAGGTGCCAGTAAGCTGAGTCGGTTGACAGCTGGTATCGTGTTTTTACTCGGCGTGCTGTTGTTGCCACTGACTACCTCGGCTGATCCGTTTCCGCCCAACTGGGGGGGTGGTGCAGTTCATTACGCACCGGCCGGTTGGCCAAGTGAGCCGGCTGATCCGGCCAATTGCGGCAGTAGCTGTGGTGACTGGAAACCTTATACCCGCTTTCAGAACAGCATCAACGATCCGCGATCGCAGGATCCATCCAACGGTGGTACTGCGCCGCAAAATTACGTCAATATCGCGTCTTCCTGCAGTGACAAAACCCAGCCCAGTATTTATTACTATTTACATCAGGGTGCAACCGCTGCTGACGATGTGATTATGTTCCGCTGGCGCGTTGAACAAATTGCCAATACGTATGCCACCGGCCCCAGCGCCGGTAGTTACAGTGCCTCCAATCCCTGGAGTGCAGCGTTGTGGACGGTGCTGTTTGATATAGATGGTAGTGGCTTTCGCGGTCTGGCGGCGCATCTCAGCGGGTCGTCCGGTAGCCCGGCTACACCGATTGATATGCTGGCCGGTATCTGGAGTCAAAGTCCTACGCAGTCTATCGATTACATCAATGATTCAAACGTTCACTTACTCGGGCACAACCCAACGGCTTTTACCGATGCCGGTACAAGCCGCATTTTAAATTTTCAGAATAACAACACACCTGTTACCACCTGGCTCAATGGCGCTGCGGAAACTACCTGGGATTACGGCACCAGCCGCGCGCGCCTGATTTCAACGCGCAGCTGTAATGAATATTTTGTCGATTATCAGATTCCGGTCGCCATGCTCGATGCCACGGGTATAGGTGGCCCGCAAATTACCCGCAGCACACCGATTTCGATGATGTTCTGCACCGCCAACAGTCTGAATAACCCGTTCCAGAAAGACTGCGCCATCAACAAAACCTGGGCCGCCGACAGCGCCAGG
>JACPVK010000333.1 GCA_016191795.1 Gammaproteobacteria bacterium | reverse complement strand
CATTTCCAGCAGACCCGTGTAGTGGCCGTAACTTGAGCCTACATTAAAACCATAACCTGTATTATTCGCCGTCACCAGATTTGACATGGTGACGTAATTCATAAAGGTATAGGTGTTAATACCACTGCCGCCATTATTCAGTGCCAGTGATGATGAGAACTGCACGTGATCCATACGCGTTAAATTAAACCCGTCACCACCATTATTGGCTGATGTGGCACCAATCATAATATTTTGACCACTACCGGTACTGCCACCCTGATAAAAAATACCGGAACCCGTATTATTAGTAGCCGTCACATTGGTTGAAATAATGGCATTGCTGCTATCCAGCACAAAGCCATTTCTTGCATTGTTGCTGGCCATAACATTACGGATTTTGAAATTATCTGTCTGCTCAAGCAGGAAACCATCCAGTCCATTATTGGCAGCAATCACCTGATTGGCTGACGAGCTGTCCCAACGGGATAGATAAATCCCGGTATCGCCGTTGCCGGAAGCGCTGATGTTAGTCAACGGCGAGTTGGCGCCTTCCCATGTGTCGATACCGCGGTAAGTATTATTGTTGGCCGTGATATTGGTAAATGTGCTGTTCGTCAATCCTTGCGCATAAATACCACTTCCGTTATTACCATTGGCCGTGAGGTTGCTAAAAGTATGCGGCCCGACATAATTGGAAAAACCACCCGAAATGATAATACCGAATTCATTACCAGATACCGCGCCATTGTTAGTGGCCGTTACATTACTCAAGTTGATATTGCCGCTGGTAGCCAGAGAAAGACCCGTACCATTTGCATTATCCGATGCAACAATATTGCTGATAGTACTGCTGCCCGTATTAATACTAACGCCATAACTGCCGAAATTGTTACTGCCGGTGAGATTGGTAACTGACAGGTTATTACCAGAAATTTCTATCCCGTTTTCGGTATTATTATTCGCCACAATATTTCTTAACAGATTGTTGTTACCGCTAATATAGACGCCTGTGCGGACGTTATTAATCGACTGAATATTTTGTGCCAGTGAAAACCGGGTGTTATACCAGCTCAGTCCATGATCCGATGCACCATCAATATCACCTTCAAACCAGAGAAAATATTGTGATGTATTTTGATAAGCACTCACCGATCCACCCAGTGCATAACCAGGTTGCACCAATACTGCCGTATTACTTCTCATAACAATATCAACAGGTGCAGATCCCGTTATTAAATGGATTTCGCCGTTATTAACATAATCACCTGTATTGTTAACGCGAACGGGATTACTCCACCAGACAGCAGATTGCGTCACACCTGCCGCAACACCCGTATTGAATACAGAAACATAATTGGGTTTGAATTTAGCCGTCGTGAAATCAATTAAATCAGACAGGCTCTTGCCTGTCTTGAGCCCAACAGACATCAGGTGCACACCATTAGACTCATCGCATACCCAGTCAAATGCACCCAGATTATCGGTGGCTGTTACATTGGCGCAGCTTGCCAGTGCAGGCACCGCTACCTTCATAAATTCGCCGCCATTGAGACACACGTCATACCCACCCGTATCCACTGCGGGATTACAGGCTGTATCTGTCGCTGCGTAATTAAAGATGCCGTCATCTTTCACGTATTGCAGCCACTTGCCACCATTTACGGGATATCGGCTGAGTACGGCATTACCACACTGAACGCTGACCTGGGTTACATTGGTTGAAGCAATATTGCCTGTACCATTGATAACCCGGCAGTATTGAATCGGGCCAGTTGGTTGCGTCAGCACTGAAACGGTATAGGCACTGGTGTTGGCCAGTGTCGTCGCAAACGTGGCATATCCGTTGTTTGCAATAGTCAGATTATTAGCACCATTCAATTGCAGCACGAGTCCCGAACCCAGCAAACCGGATGTCGTTACACTTACCGAGTAGGGTCCGTTTGAAGCAGCATTGCTTGTGCAATAGACACCGACATTAGTGACATTGGCCGCATTAATCGTGCCGGCTGGATTGGTGAGTGTGCAGCTTTGTCCGGCAGATTGTCCGGCTATGGTGACATGATAGGCAGCACCATTATCAAGCCGTGTAGTGAACACCCGTGGAGTAAAGACAGCGCTGGTTGATGTATTACCCGTGGCTTCAATAATTTCTCCGCCATTTAATTGCAACAGTAACGGTATGCTACCGGTATAACCGGCTACATGAGCTGCTACGGAGTAATCAATATTGTGACAATCAACAATGATATTGCTTATGGACGTTGAATTGATTGATCCTGCTGCATACGTAATATCACATACCTGATTAGCTGGCTGACTGAGAATACTCACGTCATAGTCCATGCCATTGCTGAACAGCGTGTTAAATACAAAGCTGCCACCTGCAGGCACATTAATCACTTCAACATTATTCAATTGTAACGACAGGCCAGTAGCTGTAACACCCGCGGCATAACCACCAATACTGTATGGGCCTGCGCTGCAAATAATGCCCGCATTACCAACATTGCTATTGAAAATCCATGAAGTGTCATTGGTTACACTGCAAATCTGTCCCGCAGGTTGCGACTTAATTGAAACCGTGTGGCCAGTATTATTAGGTTGCGCATTGGGGAATACATAAGATGTAGCGCCTGCTGTAATGGACAATGAATCACGCCCGTCCAGACTCAACACCAGACCGCTTCCGGTCAGACCACTTACAGTGCCACCAATCGTATAAACTGGATTAGTCGCAGCAACACAATGGATAGTTATAAGTGGCGTAACACCCAGCTGAATAACACCCACACTGTTATGTAACACACAGGTTTCGCCGGCAGGCGGTGTTTTCACCGTGACTGTATAATGACTACCTGCAGACAGTACCGTGTTAAATGCCACATTACTCCAGTCCCATCTATCCAGCAGCATATCTTCCGTTGCATTCAGTGTCAGAGTAAGCGTTTCATCTGCGTCCAGATAGGCGCCATCCGGATCAACCTGCGGCCTGATATCGGTTGCGATACGCTGACAGTCAATGTCAACAAAGGGATAATTGGAATTCGCTATAACACCCGTACCGTTAACCACCTGACATACATAGCCTGAAGCAACCGTGGGCACCGTAACGGCATAAGACATGCCGGTTGTCAGGGGCGTTGCAAATGTAAATGCACCATCGTAAGTGCGTGCCAGTTCTTCGCTGCCATTGAGCTTTAACACCACCAAACCGGAGATACCTGAAATATAACCACCTACACGGTAACCGCTGACAGTCGTTGAACAGGTTACCGTTATATTACTAATATTATTCGCACCCATCTGGCCACCCGAATTGGCAACAAGACAGGTCTGGCCTGCAGGCTGTGTACCAACAGTCACCGCGTAGTAATTACCGATTGCAACCTGGTTACTGAAAACAAAACCACCATTTGTTGTAAATGAAGTTGAGTTAGTACCATTCAACATCAGTGTGACTGATCCCGATAAACCACTGATAGTACCGCCAACCGTTTTCGTATCGGTACAGGTTACAGTTGCAGTCATGTTGCTGGAAATACTGGTACTTAAATAGCTTCCGCCAACCGTACAGGATTGTCCACCGGGCTGACTGATAATGCCGACTGCGAATAAAGAACCGGAAGGTAATGCAAGTGCAAAACTGCGGGTGCCATTAGCAGAAATCGACATGGCCTCGATACCGGCATCGGAGGTGATACCCACCTGCAGCCCTGAGCCTGTCAGGCCTGATACGGTAACGGATACTGAGTATGGGCCACCGGTGTTATTATTATTATTGTTGTTGTTATCACCACTTCCGCCACTACTCCCACCACAGGCGACTAATAACAAAGAAAAGAACAATACCAGAACAGGCTGTATCGACCGGGAAGCCAGACCCGTTAGTTTTTTATTCGCTGAAATCCTGATCAAAGACATGTTACTGATTCCTGAATTTGTTATTGGTTATTTATTTTTGTTCTGTCGCATACCCGTATAATCAAAGCAAAATATCACTAATCCGGGAACGCACAAAACCAGCCATGACCGTATTAAGGCCATATACTCTGGTTATCATTTAGCGTTAATCATTTATGAAGCTGATAGAGGGAGGAACAGGATGCTGATTATCGAGGAGGGTATAGATCCTTAATCAATTAATTAAATATCCGCAGCAACACGGGAAATACCTGTTATTTTAATTTAGACGAAACCTCTTGCTGTATTCTTAGCTACTCTGGCCAAACATTGCAAGTAATGTTTGTAAATACCATCATTTTTTTCTATCTGCCAATAACTTTTCTTTTGCCTGTATTAATAACCAGGCCGCAGATAAACCAGTCACATCAAGCCTCATAAACCCCATGCTCCCTGGTCGCCAGAAATTCAATATCCGGCCAGCGTTCTTTGGTCATATCCAGATTAACCCGCGTCGGTGCTATGTAAACCAGATCACCGGCATGGTCCAGTGCCAGATTGGTAATCGCTTTTTCCTTGAATTGTTCCAGCATCTTTGCATCATCACATTGCACCCAGCGTGCCGTGGTGACGTTTACCGGTTCAAAGCTGCAATCGGTGTTGTATTCATCTTTAAGGCGATGCGCAACCACATCAAACTGCAATAAACCCACAGCGCCTAATATCAAATCATTATTGATTAACGGGCGATATAACTGGGTGGCGCCTTCTTCACACAGTTGCATCAGGCCTTTCTGTAATGCTTTCATTTTTAGCGGGTCGCGTAGTTGTGCGCGGCGGAATAACTCCGGTGCGAAGTTGGGAATGCCGGTGAACACCAGGTCTTCGCCTAATGTAAAGGTATCGCCAATACGAATGGTGCCGTGGTTGTGCACGCCGATAATATCACCGGCATAGGCTTCTTCGACATGGCCACGGTCGGATGCCATGAAAGTGAGTGCGTCACCGATCTTGATATCTTTTTGCAGGCGCACGTGTTTTACCTTCATGCCTTTTTCATATTTGCCGGAGCAAATTCGCATGAAGGCAATGCGGTCACGATGTTGCGGGTCCATGTTGGCCTGGATTTTAAACACGAAGCCGGTGAATTTTTCTTCTTCCGGCTCTACGCGGCGCGCTCCGGCATCGCGGCCCCTGGGTTTGGGTGCGTATTTATCCAGTGCGTCGAGTAATTCGCGTATACCAAAATTATTTATACCAGAACCAAAAAACACCGGCGTCATTTTGCCGGCACGATAGGCTTCGATATCAAACTCGTGCGAGGCACCACGCACCAGTTCAATTTCTTCGCGCAGCTCGGCCGCGACGGTACCGAGTATTTCATCAAGTTGCGGATTATTTAAACCCTTGACCATATCACCACTTTGAATTTTGCCGCCATGCGTGGCGCTGAAAAAATGCACGCAATCGTTGTATAAATCGAACACACCTTTAAATTGCTTGCCCATACCGATGGGCCAGGTGATGGGTGCGCACTGAATTTTTAAAATATTTTCCACTTCGTCGAGCAGTTCTATCGGCGGGCGCGATTCGCGATCCATTTTGTTAACGAAGGTAATGATGGGCGTGTCACGCAAGCGGCACACGTCCATCAGTTTGATGGTGCGCTCTTCCACACCCTTGGCGGCATCTATCACCATCAGTGCCGAATCCACGGCGGTTAATACCCGGTAGGTATCTTCCGAGAAGTCGGCATGACCGGGCGTATCGAGCAAATTAATAATGCAGTCTTTATAGGGAAACTGCATGACCGACGAGGCCACGGAAATACCACGTTGCTTTTCGATTTCCATCCAGTCGGAGGTGGCATGACGAGTCGCCTTGCGACCCTTGACGGTACCCGCCATCTGGATGGCACCGCCGAACAGCAACAGCTTTTCGGTGAGCGTGGTTTTACCGGCGTCGGGATGCGAAATAATGGCGAAGGTGCGGCGGCGCTGCATTTCCTGGAGATAGTCAGACATATAGAAACAACTTGATGGTAAAGCGCGCAATTATACACCCGCGGCCGGGGGAGCTGTATTTTCGGGTGAGATAAAAACGGGGGATCGGCATGTCCGGAGGCCGGTTTTTTTTCAGCATACGTCATGCCCGCATGCTGTGGCTGGAGATACGGTGGTTCGAACGGGAGATCCCCGACAGAAGCATTCGGGGATGACGGCTGTAACCTGTAGGAGCGAGCCATGCCCGCGACATCTTTATGACTGCACTGTTCGTAATTTCATCCCGACACATGCACAAAAGCTTTTGCTTGATCAGACCATAATTTGATTTTATTTGTGTGCATTGAAGGGGGTGTTTTACCAGCCCTGTCGCGGGCATGGCCCGCTCCCTACAGTCTTAAGCCTTTGTCTTTGGCTCTAACCTGATGTAAACGATTGATCTAATACATTGCCATCAGGTGATGGCGATTCTGTTGTAGGTGCGCCTTCAGGCGCACAAGATAAGCTGATGATATGGCATTTTTTACCATGGGTGTGCGCCTGAAGGCGCACCTACACCTCGGATTTATGGCACAGGGTTTTTAATCAGGTTCACCAGTTCGGGTTGTAACTGATGTGTACTGCGCCGGTTTGCATTTGTGGTAACTGCAAGGCACGGCAGGCGTCGGTATTGAGCGCTTCATACCAGGTGCGATAGCGCAGCAGCGGTGTCGGGTTCATTAAACAGGCACTGGCGCCATAGGGGTGATCGTAATGAAAAAACAAATGGCCCAGTTCATGAGCCAGTGTGGCCGCGGCGTATTGCGCTAGTTGCTCATCGCTGTAATGCGCGTCATCGCGCAGGCTGGTGAGCATCGCCATATCATTGAGCAGGGCAAACACACTTATAAATACATAACCGCCATAGCGCCCCTGTTTGCTGTAAGTCATGGTGCCGCCGTTAATGCCGCCGCGCAGGGCCGAGTGCATGGCGACATCGTAGGTTTCGAGGCTGGCTACCAGTTGATTGGTGATCACCACATCATAAGGCAGCGCACCATAACCCAGCGAATCCCACCACACCCACTGGTTATAGGGGCTGCCATCGATTATCGGTTTGCCATCGGCGGCCGGGTTTTCATACCAGTATTGCAAACGTGTTATTTGTGTATCGACCAGGGCGCGCGCCAGCGTCGCCAGATCAGTCACGTGTTCGTCACTCAGTAAATAAGGTCGGGCATAATCCATGAGGTGTTGCGAATCACCTTCATAATCTGAAAGTTGTGCATACAGCGCTT
>JACPVK010000332.1 GCA_016191795.1 Gammaproteobacteria bacterium | reverse complement strand
GATTTGGAGATGACGCAGGAAATTTACCGGTTATTAAACAGTATGCATAAAAATGGCAAGACGATCATTTTTACATCGCATCGGCCTGAAGAGATAAGAAACCTCGCAACGCGTATTATCGTTATGCACCAGAGCAATCTAATCTTTGACGGATCTCCTCTTGATTACTTTCAATCTGAAACACATGAAAAATTGTACGCCTGCTGATGAAAAATATTCTAATAATGGTATTAAACGACCTGGCCTTTGCACTGAAGAACAAAACCTTCGTTCTGATTCTGTTTATTCCCTTGTTCGTCTTTGTTTCCATGCATCTTTTAGACCAGACCGACCAGGAAGTCCGCAACGTTAACATAGGTCTGCTGCAGAACCATGTTTATGCACCTGAAATTATCGCGAGCATCGAGGCAGCAAAAGAGCGCGTTACAGTAACCTGGATTCAAAATACAAAGCAAGGCATAGATCTGTTGAAGGAACACAAGATAGACGGTATTTTAAGTGGGAATAATGATGCAGATGGCCGACTGATACTACAGGTTCTAAAAAAACAATCGCTGCATACCATTTCAATAATACAGAATTTTTCTGCCTTGCAGAAAGCAGCAGAAGGAAGTGGCCCGGACTGGATTGCCGGTATAACATCACTACATCAGGGCGGCGTACAAAGAGAGACTTTGCCTACCTGGATCCTGATGCTAATCCTGCTAGTCGGTTTTGTTGTTCTTCCCGCGCAGGTTGCCGAAGAAAAGGAAAAAAAACTGCTGCTTGCGCTACTCCAGACACCGATATACGAAAGCCAGTGGCTAATTGCAAAATTGTTTCTGGGTATAGTACTGATCATTACTGCTGTACTGTTTCTTCATCTTCTGGGGCAGTTCGGGCCGGTGCATCTTTTCGACTATCTTGCTTTGATCCTCGCGGGTGGTTATTGCTTTAGCGCTTTCGGAATTTTTCTGGGTTTTCTCTGCGGCACACAGGCAGGTGCCAGAACACTGGGGCTGGTCTTTTTTTTGCCGCATCTGCTGCCTTCAGCATTATCTAATGTTTCAGAAAAATTGACCGCCGTTGCACCGTTGCTACCATCATACCAATTGTATAAGCCTCTTCAGATCATCGTGTTGGAAGATGGCAGGTTAACGGGTATGACTTTTGACTGGGTTTATTTATTACTTCTTGGGACTTTAATGTTAGCTCTTTCCTGGTACTTAATGAAAAGACGCTGGCTCATGTGATTGTTGACTGGCACACGAATACCGGGGGCAGACATGAACGGCACCTGCTTTAGAACAAGCCATTGCAGGAGCGGGTTTATATGACAAAGGACAGGTTGAACCTCCCCCAGTTTAACAGACACACCCATCGAGACAAAAAACCCATGCCTCATGCACAGTGCACAACACATCTATGACGCCTGCATTGTTATAACTTAAACTTTTTCCCAGCAAGGCGTACCTGCAAATCGCTCTGCCAGAAAATCAATAAACTGTCGCACCCTTTGTGATAAATGCCGTGTGGGTGGATAGATTGCATAGGCGTTGACTTCCGCCACACGGTAGTCTGGCATGATCGGAATTAATTCACCTTTGGCGATGGACTCATAGGCGATAAATCTGGGCAAACGCAATATACCCAAATCGGCGATGGCCGCACTGCCCAGAAAAAAACCATTATTGGCCTGCATCAATCTGGATATTTTTACGGTTTGTTCCTCACCCTGATTATTTATAAATGTCCACTGCGTGGGATTGGCCTGGTAACTGTAAGTCAGGCAGGCATGCTGTGTCAGTTCGGCAGGTGTAGCAGGTACACCAAATTGTTTGATATAACCCGGGCTGGCACAAATCACGCTGCTGATGGTGGCAAGCTTGCGAGCCATTAAACTCGAATCCTGTAATTGCGCAATGCGAATACCCAGATCGAATCCTTCCTGAATTAAATCAATTTGACGATCATTAAAATCAATATCGAAATTTAATTTTGGATGCCGCTTCTGAAATTCAATAATCGCTGGCCCCAGATGCATGACACCAAAACTCAAGGGCGCTGCCACACGCAGCTGACCACTCAGTTCCTGATGCGCCTGGCTGACGGCATGCTGGGCCTCCTCCAGATCAGCCAAAATTCGTATGCACCGGTTGTAAAACCCCTGACCGGTTTCAGTTAATACCAGCTTGCGTGTGGTGCGATGAAATAACTCCGCACCGAGCTGTAATTCCAGTTCGGCCAGACGTCGGCTCACCGCCGATTTGGCCACACCCAAACGTTCGGCGGCATCGGTGACCGTCATGGCCTCAACGATATGAACAAACGCCTGGATTTCTTCTGTTTTCAACATAGGTTCTAATATACGAAACAGTTAGTTCTCAAACAAGCCATATATTCTAATTATAAGAACGCATAAGCTCCTCTCACCCTCTACACAACCTGACAAAGGAGATCTTATGTCCATATTCAAACCCTACACGCTGGGTAAGCTGACACTCAATAACCGCCTGGTGATGGCACCCATGACCCGATCCCGCGCTATTCATAATCTGCCCAATGCACTCATGGTTGAATACTATCGCCAGCGCGCCAGAGCCGGATTGATCATTACAGAAGGTGTTTCGCCTTCGCCCAATGGCCTGGGCTATGCGCGCATACCGGGTATTTTTACATCGGATCAGGTTGCAGCCTGGAAACATGTCACGGCGGCTGTACATGCCGAAGGTGGAAAAATTTTTATACAACTGATGCACACCGGTCGCGTTGCGCACCCGGACAATATGGCAAGCGATGCGCAAATCCTGGCGCCATCAGCAGTGGGCATGACAGGTCAGATGTGGACAGACAACCAGGGCATGCAAGCCTTCCCTGTACCCCGTGCCATGAATCTGCAGGATATTGCACAGGCTCAAAGCGAATTTGTAACGGCGGCAATGAATGCCATGGAGGCAGGCTTCGATGGCGTGGAATTGCATGCCGCAAACGGATATTTACTGGATCAATTTATAAATACGGCAGCCAATAAACGTCAGGATATTTATGGTGGCTCAATCGAAAATCGCAGCCGCTTCGTACTGGAAGTGGCGGCAAAAGTATCGCAGGCCATTGGCGCAGAGCGCACAGGCATTCGGCTGTCACCTTATGGTGTGTTTAATGACATGGAAATATTTGCAGACCTCGAGGATACCTATGCGTACCTGGCAACAGAACTCGGTAAACTCAACCTGCTTTACATTCATATTGTTGATCATTCAGCACAGGGTGCTCCGGAAGTCACAGCATCGGTTAAATCCCGAATTCAAAAAAGCTTTAGTGGTGACATCATTGCCATTGGCAATCTGGATCGAAATAAAGCCGAAGCACTGGTTGCGGCCAGGCAGGGAGACCTGGTGGCATTCGGTATCGACTTTTTAACCAACCCCGACCTGGTTTACAAACTGGAACATAATCTGCCATTGAATAAACCGGATTTTGCAACATTTTATACACCCGGTGAAAAAGGCTACACGGATTATCCATTTGCCAACGACATGAGCCGAGCCCAGGCCAGTTAACGCTGGCAGCTGCCGGTTTATTGTATACGCCTTGAGTCAGGGAATTTTTCTCTGACTCTTTTTTATTGTTTGTAACAATTACTCTGTGCATTGTAGTGAGTTAGATAGCCTGCATCATCCCGCTCCGATGTAACTTCCTGGCCTGAATACTTCATCAAAAAGATAAGACTTAACGCAAATAGAAGCGCAAATGTTATAAAAGTTGTTTGCTAGAACAAGGCAACAAACTGTATCACTGAAAAAAGCGCAAACGTTTGTTTTTAGAGTGCTGAAGATAACGCGATACAAGCTGACAAAACGTTACCCTCTGCGAAAGCCTGAAGATTTTGACACAGAGACACAGAGGCACCGAGTTTTCACCTGTTTTCTCTGCGCCTCTG
>JACPVK010000077.1 GCA_016191795.1 Gammaproteobacteria bacterium | reverse complement strand
TGCCCGGAAGGCACTGTAAAAACCCGCGTGTTTCACGCAAAAATTGCACTGAAAAACTGCGTTGCCAAAGCTGATCCGGAACTGAATGTATGAACACCGACGAACAACTAGACCTGCCCTGGTATGTGAATAACAGCCTGGATACAAATAGACGCCAGGCGATCGAAACACAATTATCGGCGGACACCGAACTAAAACTCGAAGCCGAATTTTTGCAGCACGTTCGCCGGCAAGTTAAACATCCGACCAGTGCTTCGCCGGGTGAATTCGGCTGGCAGCGTTTAAAAAACCAGATACAGGAAACACAGAAACCCGGACACCCGCGTCGCTGGCAGGGGCTGGCCATAGCCGCGAGTGTGTTATTGATGATACAGGGCGGCGTGTTATTTACATTACTGCAAACCGATGACAGCTATGCGCCCTTGTCTGGCGTCACACATAGCCAACCCACCATACAAATTCGTTTTAAACCCGACGTGCGCGAAGCCGATATGCGCAAATTATTACTCGATATACAGGGCCAGATACTCGACGGGCCATCGGCTAATGGGTTATACCGTGTCGCCCTGGCTGACGCGAGTAACGATCAGATTGCTCAACGTATCGAACAAATTCGCAATAGCGGCCTGGTTGAACACGTGGCGCGGGATTAATATCACCTTGCAGGAGCCGTCATTCCCGTATGCTTCTGGCGGGAACATGTCCGCGACTGACCATGGCGACTAAAAGCATAAGTCCGCAAATGAACGCCAATACACGCTAATGAAAAGAAAAAACAATTATGTTCATTTTCATGATGCGCATAGATGTGTAAAAGCCGCAAACGCAAGGAAGTGCATGAACTGCACATTGGCGAATAATATCTTTTTAAATATGTCGCGGGCATGGCCCGCTCCTACAGTGGAACTTCGCCATGCATCACTTTAACAGCATCATTTTTTTATTCATCATAACAACCGGCGTGCTGGCAGCCCCCACAACACTGCAGCTCGCACCCACCACATCTGTCACTCTTACACCCAGCCTGACTACCACGCCACTCACGACGCAAATTGCCGTATTACCTCCGGTTATCAGTGGCTACGCACAAACCAGCTGTATTAATACCGGCGGCAGTGTCACGATTCTTGGCAGTAATTTCGGCAGTCAAAAATCAGCCAACCTGGGCGGTAGTGGCATCAATGTTCCACTCAGCATTAACAGCTGGAGCAGTAACCAGATTATGGCCACCATTCCCAGCAACCCGAGTATCAAAGCCGGGCAATGGTATTACATTGGTATCAGCGATCCCAAAACCGGAAACTGGCTGAGCAATATCGACAAAAACATTACGATTTGCGCAGCGGCAACCGTGATTACGCCAACCATCAATCCGAGTGTGAAATTACTGGTTACCACACCCCTGGCTTCTCCTGCGACGCTAACGCCGACTCCGACTCCGACTACACCTGCCGCACCCACAACACCACCGGCACCTACTGCACCGCCACCTGCCAGCGATGTCACACCCTCGCGCACGGCACCCACTGATAGCTATGGTGGTTATTACGGCGACAGCGATAACACATCAGACTGGTCGAACTATGGCAATTATGCCGAGCCATCCACACCCAGTGTTTTACCTGGCAGCCAGGGTTCGTTAATGGACAGAGCCTTGCCGGCACCGCCACCGAATCTCGCCGCCATTCAAAAACAACAAAAATTTTTACGTGAACACACCGAGCCGGAAGAACTGGTCGTCGTGAGTGCCGATATGGCACAGGCACAACAACTGGCGCAAATACTCGGCCCCTACGGATTATCACCCAAGCGTCGCAAGCCACTCAAAAATCTTGGCCTGGTGATTTCAGTATTTCGCGTTCCACCCGATGTCGATTTGCAACAAATGACATTAAATGTACGCGAAGCCAATCCGCAAATGTGGGTTGATTTAAATCACCGCTATCAATTACTCGGCGATAAAAGCAGCCGTACCGCCAAAGATCAAATTGCCTGGCCTGCACAGGACAATGATTGCGGAAAAGGTGTACGCATTGGCATGATCGATACCGATCTGAATCTCGAACACCCGGCACTCAAAGGTCAAAGCATCACCAGCCAGAGCATGATCAGTGCCGGCATTAATCGCCCGACAACCGATCACGGCACCGCCGTTGCAAGTTTGTTAATTGGTAAACCCGGTTCTGATTTCAGTGGCCTGCTACCCAAAGCACAATTATTTAATGCCGCGGTGTTTCGCGCACGAGACAACAAACATACCGACACCACAGCTGAATGGATCATCAGTGCCATCGACTGGCTGCTGCAACAAAAAGTACAAACCATCAACATGAGCCTGGGCGGCCCGCGTAATTTGTTACTGGATGTGGCCATACAACGCAGTATTCAATCCGGCGTCATCGTGGTAGCCGCCGCCGGTAACAGCGGCGCGAGTTCACCACCGGTTTATCCGGCAGCACAACCCGGCGTCATCGCCGTCACCGCCGTCGACAGCCGCATGAAACTATATCGCGATGCCGCCGCCGGTGATTACATCAGCTTCGCCGCACCCGGTGTAGATGTTTGGTCTGCCGATGCACAAAATGGTAACGGTAAATATTTCAGCGGCACCTCTTTCGCCACACCGTTTGTGAGTGCCGCCATGGCAACACAAATGGCGCAACTCAATAAAAATGCGGGGCCGAGGGATGCTTACACCACACTGGAAAAAAATGCCAAAGATCTGGGTACACCGGGTAAAGACAAACAATTTGGTTGGGGCTTGATACAAAGCCAGTGCAAATAAAGCTGGATACCCGTGTTATAAAATTAATATACAGTGGTTAATGGATTAAAAGGTCACTAGGCATAGTAACCAGGATAAACGCCAGAATATGGCGTTGCCGGACAGGGTTGTGGTGCAATGGATATGTCTAGTATTTAACATTTGTTTCTAGTACAAAACTAAAAGGACACCCAAAACAAACTAAAAGGACACCCAACTAAAGAACTAAAAGAACTAAAAGGACACCCAGTAAAATAAAAAATTAACAGGACACCCATATTAAGAAATAAATTAACAGGACACCAAAAGAACTAAAAGACACCCAGAATAAAAAGAGAAACTAAAAGGACACCCACATTAAGAACCCCCCGAAACAAACGATTTCACCCCACCCAATCACCCAGGCTCAACAAACAAGTGAGCAGGCATACACAAACAACCCATAAAGTGCATTCAGAAAAGACAGAATCACGGCAGAATCTAAACGTCAGGCACAATAATCCCTGCAAATCATCATTTGCATCCGTTAAGGTATGAAAAGATTATTCAGTCAGGAAAAATAATTCAAACACGTTCGCAAACCGGTACGGCGTTGATACCCCAATGACGCGCACATTTGTTTGAGTTTGTGTGCCGCACCGACAAAGCCTTTAAACTTACTTTCAAAATGCTGGGTAAGGTACAGCCAGTTTTCTGGGTTTTGCTG
>JACPVK010000331.1 GCA_016191795.1 Gammaproteobacteria bacterium | reverse complement strand
CGTGTATTTACTCACAGTCCTGCTCATTGCCTTATTCGGAACAATTGCCTCGTACAGGTGACAAAAATGACCGGCGAAGCGGCTAATCATCAGGCTATGGCAGATTCCCCTGATCCATATAGAGCAGGACCAAATCGGCGCATTCCTGTCCAGGGCTACTGTCTGACCCATACCGGGTTCAGGATGTGTATCATAAACAGGGTCGCTGCGGCGTTATTAATGGCTTAAGCGCAGCGATACAGATATACGACACTAGATATCGTCATAAGCCTGATTTTTTAAAAATTCTTCTCTATATATGGACTTAGCCGTATCCTCGGGAATGTCATCCGGGATCAACAACAGGTAGCAAACTGAATATGAAATCAAAACAGCAGAATATAACTACGCACTGGCGACGCACAAAAATTATAGCTACCCTGGGCCCTGCATCCTGTGACGAGGTAATGATCAACAAGCTGATTGATGCCGGTGTTGATGTATTTCGTTTTAACATGTCACATGGCACCCATGATTTACATCGATCAAATTTTCAGCGCGTAAGATCCATTTCCGGGAAATCTGGAAAACATGTAGCCATATTAATGGATTTATGCGGGCCTAAAATTCGGGCTGGAAAGTTCGCAAACGGAGAAATTACGCTCACCGAGAAAGAAACCGTCACCGTCAGTTGCCAGTCTATTATCGGCCAACCCGGTGTCATCCCATCCCAGTATCTTAATTTGTATAAAGACATTCAACCCGGCCATCGTATTTTACTGGATGACGGGAAAATGGAATTACTGGCTCTCTCTGTTCATGACAGGGATATTTCATGCCGTGTCATTTACGGCGGCGTCTTATCAGACAACAAAGGCATGAATTTACCAGACACGCAAGTTACAACTTCCAGTTTTACAGCCAAAGACAAACTGGACGCAAAACTTGCCATAGAACTTGGGGCGGATTTTATTGCCCTGTCTTTTGTACGCAACCAGAAAGATGTAAAAAGCCTGCAAAGTTTCTTAAAAAAATCCGGGGCAACAATACCCGTCATAGCGAAAATCGAAAAACCGGAAGCCATAGACAATATCGATGCCATTCTGCAAACTGCTTATGGCATTATGATAGCGCGTGGTGATCTGGGGATTGAGTTACCGGCACAACAAGTCCCTTTAATCCAGCGTGATCTTATAAATCGCGCACGATTGATGTCTCGCCCGGTAATAGTTGCCACGCAGATGCTTGAATCAATGATCACCAATTCTCGGCCTACCCGGGCTGAAGTCGGCGATGTAGCCAGCGCTGCTTTCGCAAGTGCAGATGCCGTTATGCTTTCAGCTGAAACCGCAAGCGGTAAATACCCATTAAAAGCGGTTGAGGTAATGGATAGCGTGTTACGCGAAATTGAAAACTGGCAATGGACTAGCGGCAAGTTTATAGAGCCTTACTGGTCTGCCGCGAATACAAAATCAAGCGAGCGCAAGGCGGTATCGCATGCTGTGACTGCACTGGCACGCGAACTAAAACTGCAGGGAATTGTAGTACCAACTCGTAGTGGCGCAACGGCTATCATACTGGCTGCGGACAGACCCATGGCACCTTTGCTGGGAGTCTGTAGTGATGTCATTATTTGTCGCCGACTCTCGCTGCACTGGGGTGTTTTACCATTTCTGATCGCAGAGCATCAATCACATGACTGGAAACAACTGTGTCAGGACATTTCTCAACGTTGTCAATTAAATAGAACAGGTAATACTGTGCTGCTGGTTTCCGGATTTAATGATGACCCGACACTGAACGAGCCAGTCATGAAAATCATGCGTTTGGAATAAAATACAGCGCCGGAATCTTTATTATTTTTTTATTGTTCTGGCGCCAAAATCACGGGGTCTTCGGGTGCAACCATTTCTGGTGCGGTATTTAGCTTTTTCGATCCGGCAATTCTCGCCTCCAAAGCAAACTTGTTATCTAACGAGTTAAACCATGCGTCCATATTCTTTGTATAACCACTTACAAAGTGGGCTATCACTCTGAGAATTAAATTATCGATTTTTCCATGTTCTGTGATTTTGACTATTGTACCCGTTGCATCCGGTATTAATTCAAAAGTCCATTGACCATCATAAGGCAGTGTCGCATCTTTAATTTCGATTATCATTATCCTGTTTGTCTCCAGACTAACAATCTCGAATGCGATGCTATGCCCATTCGCATCAACTTCTTTCCATGCATCAAACTTGCCTTCCGCAGGTATCTCATTAACCTCATAAACATTTTGACGCCACTGTGAGTAATTTTTATAGTCCACAATAATTTGCCAGACTTCAGCTACTGGTTTTGCATAATGACGCCGCATGGTGATTTCATGCTCAACAGGCAGGCTATAACCATAGGCAAGTATGGCCAGGAAGAAAGTAAAAAGCATAAGAAATATAATCAACGATCTTTTCACAATGAATTCCTTGTTAGTCAGCCACTCGGCAGGCTGGACCAATATTTATACCTAACGACATACGCACTTTATCACTGCGGTTTTCAGTTACCTCATGCGGTACATCAGGCGGAAAAAACACAAACATCCCGGGAGCTGGCGTCACATGGGTACTAAAATTACGGTTATGCAATATTAAATGCCCCGAATCTGCGGGAACACTGACATAGTATACGGCTGACAGCAACTCATCATCGTCATCGTGTGCATGTTTCAGGGTTCGGCTGCCTGGCGGCATGGCATTAAACCAAAGGCCTGCCCGCAGATTTTTACTTTCCAGATTTAAAATATCAGCCGCCGCCTCAATCGCATGAGTCAAAACCTGTTCGATCCGGGGAATCTTGTCTTTCCCAATATAAACATTCTCATACCGCCCTTCATACTCGTGCGAACGACGCGTGGAAACGTCTTCCACATAGCGCAAGTAACCTTGTAACAAGGCCTCATTCAAGGCGGCAGCATCTGGTATTGTCAGGCAATAATAAGCAGGACACTGGTATAACATCGTAACTACCCCACGGATAATCACCCTATATTACCCCGCTTGCCACAAGCGTAAAATCCCCGGTGAACTGCATTGACCAGCCTGGATACAAACAGACGGTGTATATCGCTCTACCGCCACAACGACGGCGCGAATACCCGCCCCCTGCATACCGGCTAATAAGACAGTAAATTATTAGGCACTCATATCGTGCAAGCTGGTAAAATAAGTCTTGATTTATTTCTTGCATACTTATGAGCCAGCCATCGGACAATCTTTATTCGCAACCTCTGGAAGCCATTACCGGCTTTGTGTTTGATGAGAACGTCGCGCGTGTTTTTCGTGACATGATCAGTCGATCAGTTCCAGGTTACGCCACTCTGCTCTCCATGTTGCCTGTACTGGCACAGGAATACATTCAGGATAACAGCCATTGCTATGATCTGGGTTGCTCACTCGGCGCCGCAACGCTCGCGCTGCAACACAGTCATACCCGAAATAATGTAACCATTATCGCTGTCGATAATTCCGACGCCATGATTGCCCAGTGCAAAGCAAACATACTACAAAGCTCCACCAACACCACGGTTAAATTCCACTGCGCTGATATTTGTGATATTGAAATTAACAATGCATCCATGGCGATCATGAATTTTACGTTACAGTTTATCCAGCCTGACAAACGCCTGGCTTTACTCAGCAAGATTTATAACGGGCTTAATAAAGGCGGCGCACTCGTACTTTCCGAGAAAATTCGCTTCGACGATAGTCAACAAACCTGGATGACTCAACTACATCACACTTTCAAAAAACTCAACGGCTATAGTGATCTGGAAATCAGCCAAAAACGCAGCGCTCTGGATAATATTTTGATTGCTGACACAGTAGAGCAACATCAACAACGGTTAAGACAGGCCGGTTTTAGCAAGATTTTACTCTGGTACCAGTGTTTCAACTTTGTATCCATTCTGGCCGTTAAATGAATACTGATACAATTCAACAGCAACTACATGCGGCTGGCATGCAGCAATGGGCAAATATTTTGTCCCTGCAGTTTGATAAGGGTTTAAACCAGGAACGTTTCGGTGACCTGCAACGATGGCAAACTGTTCTGGATAATTTACCCGTTATCAAGCCGGACATTGTTCAACTTGATACCAGCACAATCAACATCCGTTCATTAACCGATCCGGATTCCAGCCAGGTGGAACACTTACGCCAGCAGTTAATGCAACTCAAACCCTGGCGTAAAGGACCCTATAACATTCATGGTGTGCATATAGACACGGAATGGCGCTCCGATATGAAATGGGACAGATTACAGCAACACATATCGCCCTTAACCAATAGAAATGTACTGGACATAGGCTGTGGTAGTGGCTACCACGGGTGGCGCATGCTTGGAGATGGCGCAAGACTGGTGATTGGCATTGATCCCTCACCCTTATTTATTATGCAATTTCATGCCGTAAAACATTTTGCCGGCGAGTACCCGATTCACCTCATTCCGGCGGGCATTGAATCGGTACCGGAAAAACTTCGTGCATTCGATACCGTTTTCTCAATGGGCGTACTCTACCATCGTCGTTCACCCCTTGAGCATTTACAACAATGTCGTGAATGCCTGAAACCCGGAGGTGAGCTGGTACTTGAAACCCTGGTTATAGAAGGTGATGAACAATCGGCTTTATTGCCTCGTGATCGCTACGCAAAAATGCGGAACGTATGGTTTTTACCCAGCGCAAAAGCTGCACAGTTATGGCTGGAACGCAGTGGATTTATAAATGTAAAAATTATAAATGAAACAGTAACAAGCAAACACGAACAACGCAAAACGGAATGGATGAAATACGAATCGCTCGAAGATTTTCTTGATCCTGCCGACAACACTTTGACGGTTGAAGGCTACCCCGCGCCCCGCCGGGCCATTATCATTGCCACTGCTACCTGAGTACTATGTTCAAAAAAATTAAACTCTATATTTCCACCCGAAAATGGTTAGGCCTGTTACTACAAATTTTATTTGCCGTCGCACTTCTGTTCGCTATCACCATCTGGCAAACTCGTCATGCAACCAGAGGGGAAGCTCCTGATTTCAGTGGGACCTTAATCAACCAGAACAAACTTAACTTGCAGGAATACCGTGGCAAACCCCTGCTGTTACACTTCTGGGCCACCTGGTGCCCGGTTTGCAAACTCGAACAACACACTATTTCCAGTCTCGCTAATGATACTAACAATAGTCATTTTCGCGTGATCACTATCGCGTCATGGTCCGGGAGTGAATTAGACATTACTAATTATATGCGACAGGAAAATCTGGGCTTTCCGGTACTGGTAGATGACGATGGTGAAATTGCCAAACTATATGGCGTTAACGGTGTACCCAGCAGCTTTATTATTGATAGCAAGGGCGTTATTCAGTTTGTTGAACAGGGCTACACGACCGAAATCGGGCTCAGGCTTAGATTATGGTGGCTGAAAAACACTTAAAAAAAGGCCATAATTCATTACTTTCTGAATCAGGACATTTTCATGGACAATACACCCATCAATACTCAACATATTAATACACTGTCCGGCTTGTTTATGGAGCGGGTGCGCCTGACACCCGACAAACCAGCATACCGTCAATTTGACCCTGACAGCCAGAACTGGATTCAGTACAGCTGGAAACAAATGTCAGTTGAGGTTGGCCGCTGGCAAACAGCGTTTATCAAGGAAGGCCTTCAAGCGGGGGATCGCGTTTCCATCATGCTGCGCAATTGTCGTGAATGGGTGACTTTTGATCAGGCCGCAATGGGCCTCGGACTTGTTACAGTACCCTTGTATGGCGAAGATCGTGCCGACAATGTGGCCTATATTCTTAACCATTCTGACGCGAAATTTATTTTGCTGCAGGATGCAAACCTGTGGGAACAGATAGCTTCATCCAATGCCGATTTATCCGCTATCAGGCGCGTCGTGTGCCTGCAATCGTCTGACACTAAACCAGATCAACACATATCTCAAAAAAATCTTGTCACATCGCTGGATAACTGGTTATTCGGTTTAACCGGCGAAATACAATCAATCGCGGCTGATCCTGCGTCACTCACCAGCATTGTTTATACTTCCGGCACTACCGGACGCTCAAAAGGTGTCATGCTTTCGCATAAAAATATTCTCGGTAATGCTATTGCCGCTTCACAATGCCAGGCCTGGGGCGATAACGAAGTATTTTTATCTTTTCTGCCGCTTTCACACATGCTGGAACGTACAGCTGGCTATTACCTCGCCATGCTCGTTGGCGGTGAAGTGGCTTACGCACGCTCTATCCCGCAGCTTGGTGAAGATTTGATGAGTGTACGCCCAACCGTGCTGATTTCTGTTCCGCGCATTTATGAACGTGTTTATTGCAAAATTCGTGATGGCCTGGAAACCAAATCACCTGTTGCGCAGTCCTTGTTTAAAGCAGCAGTTAATGTTGGCTGGACTAAATTCGAATTTGAACAGGGACGCAGTAGCTGGCATCCCAAATTACTGTTATGGCCGATACTCAAAGCGCTGGTAGCCGGGAAAGTGCTGGCTAAACTGGGTGGGCGATTGCAACTGGCTATATGTGGCGGCGCACCCTTATCCGAACAGGTAGCCAAATTATTTATCGGCCTGGGGCTTCCGCTTGTTCAGGGTTACGGCCTGACGGAGTCCAGTCCGGTCATTGCCGTCAATCGCGTGAATGACAACATACCTCATAGTATCGGTTTGCCATTACCCGGCATAAAAGTTCGTATCGCCGATAAAGATGAATTACAAAGTTTTAGTGATGCAACCATGCTGGGCTACTGGAAAAATGAACAGGCCACTCGCGACACCATGACACCGGATGGCTGGCTCAAAACCGGCGACAAGGCACGCATTGATAAAATTGGCCACCTTTATATAACAGGGCGTCTTAAAGATATTATTGTTCTGGCCAATGGCGAAAAGCTGCCACCCAGCGATATGGAACTTGCCATATCACTTAACCCGCTGATCGACCAGGTCATTGTTATCGGTGAAGGCATGCCCTATTTATCTGCCCTGGTTGTTTTGAACCCGGAAGCCTGGAAGGTGACAGCAAAATCGCTTGGCCTATCCGAAGATGCATCAAGCCTAAGAAATCCCAAAGTTGAAGAATTTTTGCTACGAACTATCGGATCCCAACTGCATGCGTTTCCAGGCTACGCGCAAATCCGCCGTGTCTCAGCCACACTCGAGCCCTGGACAATAGACAATGGTCTTATTACACCAACCATGAAAACGAAACGTGAAAAAGTAATGTCACGCTACCGCGCCGAAATTGATTGTATGTACGAAGGCCATTGCCGATGATGCAAGATCAATTACCGGCTGGCCTCATCCCGACATTACGCATACCTGCCATGCCGAAAGACGTTAATAATGGCGGCAGCATATTTGGTGGCTGGGTCATGTCTTATGTCGATATAGCCGGCAGTATCCCTGCCGAATTACGAGCAATGGGACGCATTGTCACCCGTGCTGTACAGGCATTTGAATTTAAAAAACCGGTATACGTTGGAGATCTGGTCAGCTTTTATGCGCATGTCATCAAGGAAGGCCGAACATCCGTTACGGTACAGGTTGATGTATACGCACAACGTATCAAGCAAGGTATTGTTGAAACCGTACTGGTGACAGATGCGATTCTTATATATGTTGCTATCGACGAGAAAGGACATCCACGCCCATTGCCACCGCTTTAACAACACGATAAACGGGCATTGTACCTCGCGATTTTACAGGGGTATGATGCCTGCATAATTTCACAACAGCGAGAATAAAATGATTATGAAAACATCAATGAACAAATGTTATTTAGCCGTTTCACTGGCATTACTATCAGCAGCTGCTTCTACCCAAACCTATGCATCCGGTTTTGCCCTGATTGAAAACAGCGCAAGTGGCATGGGTAATGCGTTTGCCGGTGCTGCCGCGATAGCGGAGGATGCGTCAACTATCTGGTTTAATCCGGCGGGTATGACAAAAATTTCCGGTACCACAATGGTCATCGCGGGTCATTTTATTTCTCCAACAGCTGATTTTACCAATAACGGCTCATCGCCAGCACCAGTACTGGGTACGACCAATGCAGATGGTGGCCAATCAGCATCGGTTGCTAACTTCTACTACACCACTCAGCTTAATGACGATGTTACTTTTGGCCTGGGCATCAATGCACCCTTTGGACTTGAAACAAGTTACGATGAACAATGGATTGGCCGTTACACTGCCACCAAATCAGAAATGCTGACTATCAACATCAACCCTGCACTGGCATTTAAAGTATCCGATAAGCTTTCATTGGGAGTCGGCTTTAACTGGCAATATATTGATGCAACGCTGGCCAACAAACTGGATGCGGGTGCTATCTGTCAGGGATTAGCTGCCAACTTTGCTCCAGCATTAACTTCCGGAGAATGCACTGCCGCAGTAGGATTTGGTGATGCTAATAGTGGCCAATCACTGTCTGGCGACGATACCAGCTGGGGCATGAACATTGGATTGTTGTATGACCTGAGCAGTTCTTCGCGACTGGGAATTGCCTACAGATCCGGCGTTAATCATGATCTGGAAGGCCGTGTTGATTTCACCATGGACACTTCATTTATGACCGCACTGGATACAGAACTCGCGTCAACTCCTTATGCAGCTTATGCCGCCTTGTTCGATGATTCAGATATAACGGCGCACCTTGAGTTACCTGACACCCTCGCATTAAGTTATGTACATATCCTGGATTCTTCACTCACTCTTCTGGCTGATGTTACCTGGACCAACTGGAGTAAATTTCAGGAGTTGAAAATTAAATATGCCAATCCAGTACAATCTGATTCCGTCATTCCTGAAAAATGGGGGAATAGTTATCGCTTTGCTCTTGGCGCAAACTACAAGGCCTCTGATAGCATGATGTATCGTGTTGGTGTTGCACTGGATCAAACACCCATTCAAGCCGATACAGATCGCACACCACGTATCCCAGACAATGATCGCAAATGGTTAAGTGTAGGTCTTGCATATAACATCGATAGTTCCAGCAGCATTGATATTGGCTACTCACATCTGTTTGTAGACGATACGACAATCAACAATACCGATCCTGTACATACCTATTTAATTTCTGGTACGTATGAGGCATCGGTAGACATTATTAGTGCACAGTACAATATGAAGTTTTAATTTTGTATAGCGAAAGAGGCGGGCGTTGCCCGCCTTTTTTTATTGGCTATATATTTTTATTTACGCAACATCCAGCAAGGTTGCTGGTTAGCATCAATCAAAACATGGCGGATCAACCAGGCCAAAGCATCTTCTGCATCGTTCTCAAACCAGGCGCGACTTGACCCCAGCCTGAATGTATAGCCCCATTCATCCATATCACTGAACGCCCGTTCACGTCCAAATCCGGGGATAAAATCGGCGAGAATAAGTTGTAAATAACACACGCCGTTTTCCTCGTTGTAGTCACCACCTGCATTGGTATGCAGTTGACTTCGTCGTGCATCATCCATGCATATATAATGGCAACTTTCGTGCAATACTGAATGAACAGGCGTGTCAGACCGCAGATACACATTCTGGCCAATTATTCCGGCCTCGGATTCACCAAACCAGCTACCCGGTATTGGTTGATTGTTTTCCACCATCTTGGTAGCCAGACCAAAACGCCCAAGTAGATTTTCTAAATCCGCAAGATGAATATCTGCGCACAGCAATACTGTCATGATGATTAAATGATGTGAGCCTGCTTTAACTGCTGTAGTAAAGCCTGCATAGCTTTGGCACGGTGACTGATTTTATTTTTTTCATCCAGCGAAATTTCAGCTGCTGCGCAACCGTGATCCGGTAACCAGAACAGTGGATCATATCCAAAACCACCTGTACCTCGTGGTGATTCCAGAATACGACCCTCAAGCGATCCCTGAGCAATTACAGGCATAGGGTCATTGCCATCGCGCATAAAAACCAGCACGCACTGATAGCGTGCCGTACGTTTTGATTCCGGCACACCGTTTAATTCACGCAACATTTTTTCATTGTTTTTCTGGTCATTAGCGCCTTCTCCGGAATATCGCGCAGAATAAATACCGGGTGCATGATTCAACGCATCTACTTCAATGCCTGAATCATCTGCTATAGACGGTAAACCGGTAAGTTTGGCGGCATGCCTTGCCTTGATAATAGCGTTCTCGACAAAACTCAACCCATCCTCTACGGCTTCAACAATGTTAAATTGTGTTTGCGGAACAATTTCAATTTCGTAGCCAGATAAAAGATGATTCAATTCCCTGACCTTACCGGCATTGCCACTGGCCAGAACTATTTTTTTCATGCTCATGCACTTAATGCCTTGTCTTGTGCTTCAAACAATTGCCCTATTCCCTTTCTGGCCAGCTCCAGCATGGCATTCAATTCATCAATGCGAAAAGCATTACCTTCTGCTGTGCCCTGAATCTCTATAAAGGCCAGCGCATCATTCATAACCACATTCATATCGGTTTCGGCGGAGGAATCTTCCGCGTAATCCAGATCCAGTACGGGCGTACCTTTATAAATTCCGACAGATACCGAAGCAACCTTTCCATGTAATGGACTTTTATTAATCATTTTTTGCTTCAGCATATAACTAATCGCATCACACAGGGCGACGTAACTTCCGGTTATTGATGCCGTACGCGTACCGCCATCTGCCTGGATAACGTCACAATCGATGGTAATAGTATGTTCACCTAGGGCCTGCATATCGCAGGCTGCGCGCAGGGATCGACCAATCAGTCGCTGTATCTCCTGGGTACGCCCGCCTTGCTTGCCTTTCGTGGCTTCACGATTGGTACGACTACCGGTTGATCTT
>JACPVK010000300.1 GCA_016191795.1 Gammaproteobacteria bacterium | reverse complement strand
CGTTTTTACCAGGAACTAAAAGCCCTGGGATTATCGACTTTGTTCCGTCCGGCTGATGATTACGGCTTAACCTTAATACTGGGTGGCGCTGAAACCAGCTTATGGGATATGGCACAGGCTTATGCACAACTTGCCGCCATCACGATAAATAATAATTCGATTCCAGTTTACCAGCCGCTTTCGATTATCCAGAACAAAGCTGCGCAATCCCGATCACAAACGAAATCTGATTTTGGTGAAGGCGCAGCCTGGCTAACCTTGCAGGCCATGATGGAAGTCAATCGGCCAGGTGTTGATAATTACTGGCGTGAATTTTCCAGTAGTCGAAAAGTTGCCTGGAAAACCGGTACCAGCTTTGGCCTGCGTGATGCATGGGCTATTGCAGTCACACCTGATTACACCATTGCCGTCTGGGCAGGCAATGCCAGCGGTGAGGGAGTTGCCGGATTATCCGGCACACAATCGGCAGCGCCATTACTTTTTTCAGTACTCAATCTGTTACCGGATAGCGGCTGGTTCACCGAACCCGAATTTGATTTACGCACAATTGAAATTTGTGCTGATGATGGGTATTTATTACAACAAGGTTGTACAGCCAAACCAATCAAGCTGCCTCGTAACAGTCACTTTGCTCAGGTTTCAAACTGGCACAAACAATTGTATTTAAGTACCAGCGGCAATCACCGTGTACATAGCGGATGTGAAATCGATAAAAACATGCGTGCTGTCAGTTTATTACAATTACCTCCCGGCATGGCGCATTATTACCGGCGCTGGAATCCGCACTATCGTGACTTACCGCCCTGGAGAAAGGACTGCCTCGTACTCGAGGATGCAAATACCGTGATGGAGTTTTTATATCCCGAGCAGGGTGCTGAAATTTTTCTGCCGGTAGATATAGATGGCAAACAAAAACCGCTAATCTCCGAGGCTGTGCACAGTGAAGCCGGATCAAGCCTGCACTGGCACCTGGATAATAATTATCTGGCACGTACCCGTGATTTTCATCAGCTTGCCTTCATAGCCATGCCAGGCAAACATGTTTTAACCATTGTGGATGATCGCGGTAGAAAAACTACGCGTACATTTTCTGTCATAGCTCGAACCAATTAAATGCCACTACCGCGTATAACAGAATCTGGACTGCTACTTCACTTCAGGCAAATCATCTGCCGGCGTATCTAATTGCATGGAATCTTCTTCTTTTGATGATTCCAGATCCTTGGTGCCCCCGCCAAAATTAATTTTCCATTCCAGATTACTACGCGAATCAGCATTCGCCAGCGCAGTCTTCAAATCGATCTTGCCGTCTTTAAATAAGCGGTACAGGGACTGGTCAAATGTCTGCATACCATCCGCTTCACCTTTTTCCATAATCGCCTTGATTTCATGAAACTCCCCCTTACGTATCAGCTCGGATATATAGGGTGAATTAATTAAAATCTCAACCGCTGCGATACGTTTACCCTGCAGACCAACAACCAGGCGCTGCGAAATAATGGCGCGTAAATTCATCGATAAATCCATGAGAATCTGGTTACGCGCGTCAGGCGGGAAGAAGCTTAAAATACGATCCAGTGTCTGGTTGGCATTAACCGCATGTAATGTTGATAAACAAAGATGGCCAGTGTCAGCATATTGTATGGCAGCTTCCATAGTTTCCCGGTCACGCACCTCACCAATCATGATGACGTTAGGTGCCTCACGCATGGCTTCACGCAAGGCATTCTCATACGACAGGGTATCCAGTCCGACTTCACGCTGGCCGACAATAGATTTGTTGTGATTAAAAGTATATTCAATAGGATCTTCGATCGTCAGAATATGGCAGGCAACCGTTCGACTACGATAATCAATCATGGATGCCAGTGAAGTTGATTTACCGGAACCGGTAGACCCCACAACCAGCACCAGACCCTTGTGCTGCATAACAACATCTTTCAGTTTTACAGGCAGATTTAACTGCTCGATTGTCGGCACATTGGGTTTAATAAAACGAATAACCAGTGATACTTCACCGCGCTGCATGTAAATATTGATACGAAAACGGCCAACATCTTTTACCGACAGACCCAGATTCATTTCCATGGTCGCCTCAAAACCCATGCGCTGCTGTTCGTCCATAATGCCATAGGCAATCTGTCGGGTCATTCCGGGTTCAAGCGGAGTTTTGCCTATAGGCAACATAACGCCTTCAACATTCATGCTCACCGGCGCACCGGTAGTGAAATACAAATCGGAACCATTACGTTCCGACATCAATTTTAAATAGGGCTGGATATTCATTCGGTATTAATCTGTCACAATGATTTTTCTGTGCTTATTAAACAGGGTTAGCGCATACGACCCGGTGCCGTTTTTTCATCTTCCTGCATCTTGATGCCACCGACTTCTTCCATCAGATTTGTCGATTTAGCTGCCTTGCCCTGCAGTTTGATGCGCAGACGCAAATCGTTTATTGAATCCGCATTTCGTAATGCATCTTCATAGGTAATAACGTCGTCTTCATAAAGATGGAACAAGGCCTGGTCAAAAGTCTGCATGCCGTATTCCGTTGATTTTGTCATCAACTCTTTCATCTCGTGTACATTACCTTTATAAATCAGATCGGCCATCAATGGCGTATTGAGCATAATTTCCACCGCCGCTGCACGGCCGGTTCCATCTGCCTTGGGTATTAATCGCTGTGAAACCACGCCTTTCAAGTTCAGAGACAAATCCATCAATAATTGCGGGCGCCGTTCTTCCGGGAAAAAGTTAATGACACGATCCAGCGCCTGATTGGTACTGTTAGCGTGTAATGTAGACAGACACAAATGACCGGTTTCAGCAAACGCAATGGCATGTTCCATCGCTTCACGATCACGAATTTCACCAATCAGGATAACGTCTGGCGCCTGACGCAAAGTATTCTTCAGGGCAATTTCATAACTGTCTGTATCCACACCCACTTCACGCTGGGTGACAATGCAATTTTTGTGTTGATGCACAAATTCGATGGGGTCTTCAATCGTAATAATATGGCCGTAACTGTTTTCATTACGATAGCCGATCATGGAAGCCAGTGATGTCGACTTACCGGAGCCGGTTGCGCCGACAAAAATAACCAGGCCGCGCTTGGTCATAGCTACATCACGTAACACCGGAGGCAGGCCTAACTCATCAAAGTTGGGGATTTCCGAGCGAATAACACGCAATACCATACCCATGGAACCGCGCTGGGTAAACGCGTTAACACGAAAACGCGACACACCGGGCAAACTGATTGCAAAATTTACTTCCTGCTTTTGCTCGAACTCACCCAGCTGTTTATCGTTCATGATTGAACGCACCAGAGTTTGCGTATGCTGTGGCGTTAATGCCTGGTTGGACACCGGTGTCATTCTGCCATCAATTTTCATTGATGGTGCCGCACCTACAGTAATAAACAAATCCGATCCATTTTTTTGTACCAGCATACGCAGCAGGTCGTGCATGTAGCGTATCGCCTTATCTCTATCCATTGTTAGCTCCGATTCAATATTGCCTAAACTGCAATTTATGAGTTGGTTTATTGCAGTATGTTGTATTTTTATAGAGTAGCAAGTAGCAAGTGAGAAGTAGTAAGGAAAAGCCTTGACTTGCTACTTGCTACTTGCCACTTATCAATTAAATACTATCCTTGTTCTGAGCCTTGGTCCTGGCCTCATCTTTTGAAACCTTGCCGCTTTCCACCAGTTCTTTCAGATTTTGATCCAGCGTTTGCATACCGATCGACTGACCGGTTTGAATGGCCGAATACATTTGTGCAATCTTGTTTTCACGAATCAGGTTTCGTATCGCCGGTGTACCAATCATGATTTCATGAGCGGCAATACGTCCACCACCATTTTTCTTCAGCAATGTTTGCGAAAT
>JACPVK010000299.1 GCA_016191795.1 Gammaproteobacteria bacterium | reverse complement strand
TACGTGCGAACAGGCCAATATCATCTTCACGGGTTTGTGCCAGCATAAATTTCTGAAACGGCACTTTCAGTCTCTTGAGCGCTTCTTCGCCACTGATCTGTTCTGCTTCATAGGGTTGATATGCCGTGGTGTAAGCCTGATCAAACACCGGTGCCATAATAAATAAAGTGAGAAATAACGATAACCCGACCAGCACCTGATTCGATGGCGTCTGCGCTGTACCCAGGGCCTGACGCAAAATTGACATCACCACAATAATACGCGTGAATGACGTCATCATCAGCAACAGCGATGGCAATAAAGTCAGCACTGTCATCAGTGCCAGTATTTGCAAGGTCAGCGAATAATTTTTACCCCCACCGGCCGTATCCTGTACTACCACCAATGGCAAACCGGGATCTGCAAAACTCAACACCGGAAATGCAATAAAAAGCAGAACCATAAATATCCTCATGACTTCTGCTCCATTACCGTGGCCAGCTGTTGCTCAAATGCCTTGTTCTCAAACTGATGTAATAAATTGACACGTCCTGGTGCAACACCCAGCAATATTTTATGGCCTTCCACCTGCACCAGCACAGCGCGCTCGCGTGTACCCAGTGAAACACCGCCGAGAATTTTCATATCAACCTGATTGGTACCCGGCAAGCGGCTGTATTTTTTCAACACCCATGACAGGCCGTAAATCAATGACACAACAATCGCCAGGCCAAATAACATATTGAGTATGCTCAGCCAGGAAAAAACAGGCTGCGCCATTTTTTCAGCGGCGAATGTCATAACCGGAAACAGGGTCAGAGCAATACTGGATAAAATTCTGGGCATATAAATTCTGGACATATAATTAACGTAATTTCTTTACGCGCTCGGCAGGGCTAATAATATCGGTTAAACGAATACCAAATTTTTCGTTGACCACCACTACCTCACCTCGTGCAATCAATGTGCCATTTACCAGTACATCCATAGGTTCGCCCGCCAGACGATCCAGTTCCACTACAGAACCCTGATTAAGCTGTAACAAATTTCGAATACTGATTTTGGTTCGTCCAATTTCCATGGAAATACTCACTGGAATATCCAGCACCACATCCAGATTCACATCACTACTGGGCATACTGTCGTCGCGTAATTCATTCATGGCTGCTTTCTTCCCACTACCTGCTTGTTCATCCAGCGCGGAAGCCCAGGCATCTGCCCCGCTTTGGTCATTATTGACTTTGTTACTCATGACACACCTTCCGTCAATCTTCAGTGTTAATAAAGTTCAGCTGTTTGCGTTTAACACGTTCAGTAATTTTTATCGCAGCATTACCGCGCGAAACGCCCATCACACCACGAAACACGGGGATTTCTTCAGCCTCAAGTACGACGGTACCTGGCATATCAAATGGAATTATGTCGCCGGGTTTAAGCTTTACAATATCCGCCAGACTCATTTCCATATCCATTAAATTACTTTTTACATCGACCTTGGCTTCGAAAATTTCGTCACGCAAGGAGATTATCCAGCGCGCATCCACATCGGACACATCACTTTGCACTCCCGCATCCAGCAGGTCACGAATCGGCTCGAGCATGGAGTACGGAAAAGTGATATGCAAATCACCGCCACCACCTTCCAGATCAATACGGAAAGTACTCACCACCACCACTTCACTCGGGCTGACAATATTGGCGAGATGCGGATTCACTTCCGAGCCCTGATATTCAAATTCAAGGTGCTTTACCGGATGCCAGGCTTCAGATAAATCTCGAAAAACCAGATTCAACAGCATGCTAATGACGCGTTGCTCTGTCGGGGTAAATTCGCGGCCTTCGATCTTGTTATAAAACCGGCCTTCACCACCAAAAAAATTATCCACCAGAATAAATACCAGCTTGGGATCAATCACAAACAGTGCTGTGCCACGCAATGGCTTGATTTTGATCAGATTGAGACTGGTAGGCACATACAAACTATGTATGTATTCGGCAAACTTGAGCATCTGCACACCGCCAACAGCCAGCTCGGCCTGCCGACGTAAAAGATTAAACATACTCACACGCAAATTACGGGCAAAACGTTCGTTAATCATTTCCAGGGTAGGCAAACGACCACGAACAATACGATCCTGCGAATTAAAATCGTAGCCACGGGCAATACCATCGCGTAAGGGTTCGTCGCTTTCGGTTTCTATATTCCCGTCGTCGACCCCGTGCAACAGGGCATCAATTTCATCCTGGCTTAATACATCTTGCGTGGCCATATAATTCCCGGTCTATTGCATGACAAAACTGGTGAAGTACAACGCCTGCACTGTTCCAGTGGTGCCGGTTTCCTGCAAAATTTTCTGGATTTCTGCAATCGCTTCCTGGCTCAGCTTGCGCTTGCCTTCGACATTGCTTATTTCGTGGTATTGCTTGCTACCTAACAGCAGCAGTAATTCACTACGAATACGTGATGCATGCACTTTCATAGCCTCGTCCACTTTCGGATCGTAGGTCATAACCTCCATTTCAACCTGGAGAAAACTCACCTGTTCCTGGTTTTCAAGATTAACCACAAACGGCGGATTCAGCGGTATGTATATCGGTGTCTTGCTTGCCTCAGCACTGCCTGCTCCCTCAGTCGCACTGCTCTCTTCAGCCAGTACTTCACTGTCTTTTTTCTCATCACCACCCTTGAGCATGAACATTGCCACCACCACGCCAATCAAAACCACTACGACTACGGCATTGATGATGATGATGAGCTTCATGGCACCGCCCTTATTTTCGGCAGGGGCAGCGTCTTTCTTTTCTTCTTCGGCCATCGTTATCTCCTCATTGGTATCTGTAAAAGCAATGTCCGTGCCCAGTTGGCTAAATTGCCGTTGTGGCCACGTCCCGCCCGTTATTAAGCTTGTTTGTGCAACACAAATATTAGACCATCAACACGCAGTAGCGCCGAGGTGACAAAGTTTTAGCTTAAAACACCTGCTCAGCCGACAGTTTTTTGGCGCTGGCTTTAGCATAGTGCTGCGCCACAGGCGCACCAACTCTCCCTCTCCCCTTGCGGGAGAGGGATGGAGAGAGGGGTAAGCTTTTGCCACGAACAGCCGATATAAACATTAACTGGAGAGCTCTCGTTACATGGTTAATATCCCGATCATCCCCCCGGCTACCGAAATCCACACGGAATTGCTGCCCGACATCAGCCAGACCTGGAAAGTGGGGCAAGTGCTCAATGCCACGGTGGAAAGAGGCGGTGAAAACCTCGACAAAATCCTGTTGCGCATCGGGCAACAAATCCTGGAAAGCAAAACACCCTTGCCCCTGAAAACCGGCGAGCAAATAAAAGTACTGGTCAAAGCCCTGGGTGAAGCCCCGCTGCTGAGCATCATCACACAGCCCACTACCGCCCAGCTTGCTGCCAGCCAGTTACGCCCGTTCATCAATCAGCAACCGGACTGGAAGCCACTCATAGACATTGCGTTGAAATTACTGGCCGGTAACCAGCTACCCGCCATCGCCAGACCGGTACTGCAAAATCTGATTCAGCAAATACCGGATGCGGAACAACTCAGCCAGCCCAACATCCTGCGCCAGCTCATCGAACGCAGTGGTGTCATGCTCGAAACACATCTTGCCCGGCGCCAGGATGTCAACATCGAAAAAGATTTCAAAGCCCTGTTACAACAACTGGATAAGGTATTACAAAGTATTTCACCTGTTGCCGGACGCACCAGTCATAGCGACCAGGCGATTCGATTAATCGAAACCTATATACGTAATCCACAGCTACCGCTGCCTGTGCTGGCGCAAGAATTAGGCGCATTAATTAATCCGGCCGATATGCGCAATCTATTAACGGCTATCGAAGCAAAAAGATTCGACACTCCGCTCACAACAGCTGTTGTGCAGTTGTTTGCCCATATCCAGAAACAACAGGGCACTGCGGCGCTCGAACAATTACTCAGACTGATCAGCGATCAAAACAATATCGGCGAATTAAAAACCGCTCTGACCAACGCCGTTTCCCACATCAGCCAGCAACAATTACTGCCGCTGCTGCGCGAGGCTGACAGTGCCCTGTTATTATTATTTGGATTGCCAGTACGGCACGATAACGAAACCCACTGGATTAATTTCCGTATCGAACGCGAAAAAACATCCAGTGCCCAGGCGGGTGCCGGCTGGCATGTCACGCTGAATTTCGACATTGCTGCACTCGGCCCTATGCAGGCAAAGTTGCATTTACAGGGCAAGCAACTCACCACGTTATTTCGTGCCAGCAACAACGAAACACAGGCGAAAATTCGTCAGCATCTTCCCCTGCTACAACAGGCCTTGCAACGTAGCGGTATCGAAGTGCTCAAACTTGACGTCGTGGCAGGCAATATCGAAACACCGCAACCTATCATGACGAATGTACACATACTGGATGAACAGGCATGAGTGAACAACGTATCGCTGTGGCACTGGAATATGATGGTGATCATGCGCCACGGGTTACTGCCAGTGGCCATCACGATGTGGCCGATAAAATTATTGCCCTGGCGATGCAACATGGTGTGCCGCTGCAACAGGACAGGGAACTGGTGGAAATTCTGGCGCAACTGCCTACTGGCGAAGAAATACCCGAAGAGCTATACCGTACAGTGGCTGAAGTGATAGCCTTTGCTTATGTGCTGACCGGCAAATTTCCGAAGCACTGGAAGTAATTTTTTACTGACCCTGGGCACAAAATTCACAAAGATTGTATATAAATATAACGGCACCCCAAATCACAGACGCTATTTACCATGACCCCAGAACAACATTACGCCATCATGTTTGCCGATATTGCCGGTAGTACAAACCTGTATGATTCCCTTGGCAATGAGAAGGCCAACAAACTGATACAACAATGCATTGATCGGCTAACCGCCATCACTACCCAGCATAATGGCACCGTCATCAAAACCATTGGCGATGAAATCATGGCAAGCTTCCCCAGCGCAGATGATGCAATTGACGCTGCCATCCACATGCAAAACATAATCAGCGGTGACGAATCGAACGTGCTATCGATTCGTGTTGGCCTGCAATACGGCCCGGCCATTTCGAAGGAAGGTGATTTATTTGGAGACGCCGTCAATGTTGCTGCGCGTATGGCGGGCGTAGCCAAAGCCAAACAAATTATCACCACGGAGTGGACCATACAAAAATTAACGGCGGACAGAAGAAAAAATGCCAGGCTGTTTGATCACACCAAGGTAAAAGGCAAGGATGACGAACTCAATATCTATCTGGTCAACTGGGAAGACGAAAGCCGGGTTACCCGGTTTGCTACGGCATACAGCATGAAGAACATCAGTGCATCGAAAATGTTAATGGTATTAAAGTATTCGGGCAAAGAACTGATTATCACCGATCAGGATCTGGCCAACGCCATGACGATAGGTCGTGAAAGTAATTGCAACATTGCGCTCAACGCTGTCTACGCCTCACGCACACACGCCACCCTGAGTATTAATCGAGGCAAATTTATACTCGGCGACCAAAGCTCCAATGGCACTTATGTGCGCTTCAAGGGCCAGGAAGATCTGTTTGTTCGCCGCGAATCGCTGCCACTCGTGGGCGATGGCTATATCAGCCTGGGCGAGGCAGTGAATGAGCAAAGCCCAACCATTATTAGTTTCAGCATTCTGCAAACAGGCTAAGATAGAGTGAGCCTTCTATAAATTCGATATGAATGTTTTTTTGTAGTTTTTCATCCACTCACATAACACGCGACTTTTTATGCTGGAATTACCCGGGTACAAAATAGAAAAACAGATTGGCAAAGGTGGCATGGCCAAGGTTTATCTTGCCATACATGAAAGCCTGCATCGCAGGGTTGCCATCAAGGTGATGGCACAACATCTTTCAGAAGACATCAACTTCACCGATCGCTTCATGCGTGAAGCCCGCATTGTCGCCAACCTCAGTCATCAAAACATCGTCACCGTTTACGATGTGAATGTATACGATGGCCACCACTACATCGCCATGGAATACTTGCCTGGCGGCATCACCCTCGATCATAAAATCAAGGAATGCATCCCCCCGCAGCAGGGTGTTGAAGTCATCAAACAGGTAGCCGCCGCACTCGGTTATGCGCATAGCAAGGGAATCGTGCACCGTGATGTCAAACCCGAGAACATTATGTTCCGTGAAAACGGCTCAGCCGTACTCACCGATTTCGGCATAGCCCGCTCCACCGACGCCCTGGCTACCAAAATGACCTCAACCGGAATGGTCATTGGTACACCACACTACATGAGCCCGGAGCAGGCACAAGGGCAGGAGGTGGGTTCCTATTCCGATATATACAGCCTCGGTGTGGTGCTCTACGAAACCCTTACCGGCAAATTACCCTACGAAGCCGATACGACTATCGCTGTTATTTTCAAGCACATCACCGAGCCCGTTCCCACACTTGAGGGCGAGCTGGCCAGATACCAGCCCGTACTCAATCGCATGATGGCAAAAAAGAAAGAAGACCGGTATCAAAGCTGTGCTGAAATTGTCGCCGACCTCAGCAGCCTGCTGATGGGTGGCGAAGTCAGCATGGCCACCATGATTAACGATGCAACCATCATTCAACAGGCTGTACAAAGCAAACTGGCACAACAACAGGCAACTCTCGTTAGCACTCACAGTAACAAACAAACCCCCCGTGCAGGCGATACCGGCAAAAACAAATTACTGATTCCAGGTATCGCAGCCAGTGTACTGGTGCTGGCATCTATTGGCGGCTATGCCTATTACTATCAGCAGCAGGCTGAACAGGAAAAAATACTGCAAGATCGAAACCGGCAACAGGCTGAAAACGAAAAACGGGCGCAGCAAAAACTGGCCGCACAACAAGCTGCGAATAATGCATCCGCAAAACAGGCTCGTGATGAGGCTATAAAGATCACTCAAGAACGCGATGCCGCAAACAAGCTAAGCCTTCAGGCAGAAACAGATCGCCGTCATCAGCAACAATCAGAATTAAAAGCCGGCAGAGACGCCGAAAAAGAAAGACTGCAACAAGAAAGTGCGCAAAAGATAAACGAGCTGCTGGCCAGTGCAGAAAATAATTTACTCAATTCACAGCTCAAACCTGCTTATGAAAACTACAAGGCTGTATTGAAAATAGACAGCGGCAATCGCAATGCAACGGCCGGCATTAACCGTGTGGCTGGCAATTATTTAACGCTTGCCACCAATGCCGCCATGAACAATGATTTTGACAAGGCTAACCAGTACGTCAGCTCGGCAATTACCATTGCACCGTCACATAATAAACTGGCAGAAACCCAATCGAAAATATTTGAAATGAGAAATGCGCAGGCAGCGCGCCAGACAACACCACAACCTGCACCCGCGCAACAAACTAATGCGAAACCACCTGAGCCCGAGAAAAAACATCGCACATTTGGCGGGTTTTAACTGCTACAAAAAACCAGCTGAAATGCACTCGACCACTTATCTGGAATGTAAAATATTTATCGAGTAGCGAGATTATCCCGCCACTCGATAAATTATGTATCAGGATTTCTCCAGCCTTTATCACCGCTACAAACACCTGCAACGCATACCTGTCTCTGGCATAGCATTAATAATCATTCAACCACACCTGGTTAGCGCCATTATTCGCATCGACCAGATCCGGGTCGCCATCATCATCTATATCACCTATGGCAATGATAGATGAGCTAGTGCCAAGTGCCTGCCCTGAACCAAACCGGCCTCTGCCATCATTAATCCAGACCCTGTTTGGCTCTGTATTGGAATTATCCTGGACCAGATCCAGATCGCCGTCGGCATCCACATCGCCCAACACCAGTGAGTTTGATGAAATGGCATCCCCCAGGAAATTTGTTCCCAGTATCTGACCCGAATCGGCGAAAGTACCCGACCCATTGTTAACCCAGACCTGCGTGGAATTTTCTTCTCTGCCTACAAACAAATCCAGATCACCATCATTGTCTATATCCCCCAGGGCAAATGTCACCGTTGTGGTACTCGCAAGCACCTGGCCAGAGCTGAATGTCCCGGTACCGTTATTTAACCACACCGTACTTGCTGCATCGGCAACCACAAAATCCACATCGCCATCACCATCTATATCACCCGTCACGATGGCGCCTGAAAGAGCACCCAGTGCCTGTCCGGAATCCGTAAAAATACCCGAACCATTATTACGCCACACATGTACCCCTTGCGAATAACTTCCCGCAAGCATATCCAGGTCGCCGTCTCCATCCACATCAGCCAGCGCAACAGAGGATGTACTGACGGCGCCAAGCAACTGGCCGGAATCTGTAAACACACCTGCGCCATTATTGAGCCACACCTGATCTGGCAGATTATTCGTATTACCTTCAACAATATCCAGATCGCCATCGCCATCTACATCTCCCAGCACCATGGATGATGCACTGATACCCAGCGCCTGCCCGGAATCCGTAAAACCACCGGTTCCGTTATACAACCAAACCTTGCCGGCCTCACCCAGACCATTGCCTTCAACCATATCCAGATCACCATCGCCATCCACATCACCTAAAGCAACCGCTGTCGTATATGTATTGCCAAGCAACTGGCCTGAATCTATAAAAATATGATTTCTGGGCGGTGTGCGCAGAGAATTCCACCACACTTGATTGGCCCCTAATTCACCCAGCACTATATCCAGATCGTAATCACCATCCAGATCGCCCAGCGCGACAGAGCTAACATTGTAGCTAGAATTACCGTTACCAATTGAGCGCCCGGTATCGGTAAAATTACCATTACCATCATTTAGCCACTCACTGCCGACAACACCAAAATTGCCCACAATTAAATCCAGATCATCATCCCCATCCACGTCACTCAACATAACAGACGAAGTTTGCAATGCACCCAACTGTTGACCTGAATCCGCAAACACACCCGCTCCATCATTGAGCCATAATTTATTGCCCAAATTACT
>JACPVK010000076.1 GCA_016191795.1 Gammaproteobacteria bacterium | reverse complement strand
GGTGACCAGTCGCTGGTCACTACATTGCCGTTGTCGTCTTCAGCCTTGGCGGGCAGGTTGTATCCACGGTTCAGTTCCTGTTGTAACTGTTCAAAAAGATTCCACGGATTACGATAAAAGTAGGACATGGTTTTGTCTCCAGGTTGTTTGTCTCATGTCCGATAGATAGGGCTGCTTTTGTTGAATTCAAGGTCCGGGTATGATGCACAACTCACCCAGCAACTGGCCAACGCATGTCTGATCTTATTCGCCCTGAAATCAAAGCCCTGTCTGCCTACCATGTCGCCGATGCCGGAGGCATGATCAAGCTCGATGCGATGGAAAATCCTTATGGTCTGCCGGATGATTTAATTGCCAGATGGCTGCAAAAAATTTCCCATGCGGCATTGAATCGCTATCCGGATCCGCATGCCGCCGAGCTGCGCGACAGCTTGCGTGGTTATATGCAAATACCGGCTGACCAGGCCATTATGCTGGGCAATGGTTCCGATGAATTAATACAGATGATGGCGATGGCCGTGGCGCAGCCGGGGAGGTCAATACTGGCACCGGAGCCGGGCTTTGTGATGTACAAAATGATCGCCACATTTGTTGGTATGGACTATATCGGCGTGCCATTACGCGACGATTTTTCGCTGGATTTACCCGCCATGCTGGCGGCCGTTAAAGCGCAGCAGCCGGCACTGATTTTTCTTGCCTATCCGAATAATCCCACGGCCAATCTGTTTGATGAGCAGGCGATGCTGGACATTATCCAGGCCAGCCAGGGTCTGGTGATAGTGGACGAAGCCTACCAGCCGTTTGCCGGTGAAAGTTTTATGCCGCGACTAGGTCAGTTTGAGAATCTTCTGGTGATGCGCACCGTCTCGAAAATGGGTCTGGCCGGTTTGCGTCTGGGCTTGCTGGCAGGTAACCCAAAATGGATTAATGAATTCGACAAGGTGCGCCTGCCCTACAACATCAATGTGCTGACACAAATCACGGCCCAGTTTGCACTGGACAATGCCAGTGTATTTGAAGCGCAGGCCACGTCTATTCGTGAGCAACGCAGCTGGTTGCTGAATGAGCTGAACAAGCTGGCTGATTTGCAGGTGTATCCCAGTCGCGCCAATTTTATTCTGGTGCGGTTTGGTAAAAAAAATGCCAGCAAGGTGTTTGAGTTACTCAAACAGCAGGGGATATTAATTAAAAATCTTAGTCCTGCCGGTGGCGCACTCGATCAGTGCCTGCGCATTACGGTGGGAACCAGCGATGAAAATCGGGCGTTTGTGTCAGCTTTAAGAAAGTGTTTGCATGCCTGATACAGTGATGCTGTCACAAATGGTTAGCTTTTATTAATGACTTTCCAGCGGCCTTTGTGCCAGGGTTGCACGGGTGGTAAAACTTTGCTGTTTGCGAATACCGGATATTTCAATGATTGCACCGGGACGTCCGCTGGCAATCATATTGAGTACATCGCGGGTATCACGAATATTGGTTTGATTAATGCGAGTAATAATGTCACCGGCAGCCAGGCCAGCCATATCGGCCGGGCCGTTTTTGAATACATCGGTAATCAGTACGCCCTGCGCATCCTGCAGGCCCAGTCGTTCCAGCCATAACGGATTTAAATCCACGCCTTCCACACCCAGCCAGCCGCGAATCACGCTGCCGTGAGCAAGAACTTGTTTAACCACATCCAGTGCCATGTCGATGGGTATGGCGAAGCTGATGCCCTGGTAACTGCCCGACTGACTGAATATGGCCGAATTAATGCCGATGATTTCGCCTTTGGCGTTGATTAAGGCACCACCGGAATTGCCGGGATTAATGGCCGCATCGGTCTGGATAAAATTCTCATACGTGCTCAGTCCAACGCGATCGCGTCCGGTGGCGCTGATTATGCCCTGGGTAACGGTTTGCCCTATGCCGTAGGGATTGCCGATGGCGAGCACCACATCACCGACACGGACGTGACGCATATTGGCGATGGCCAGCGGTATGTGATTCTCATGCCGGATGCTGAGCACGGCCAGATCGGTATCCGGATCGGTACCCAGAATCTCGCCTTTAACCTGGTGACCATCATTCAGGGTGACCAGTATTTCACTAGCCTGAGACACCACATGGTAATTGGTGAGTACGCGGCCCGGTTCAATAATGACACCGGAGCCTTGCCGGGTGTGTTGCCGGGGTGTGTTAATGGCAATGGAATCACGCAGCGTAAGCGCACTGGTGTACTGGCTGGCGCGAATACTGACAACGGCGGTGGCGGCGCGTGAAACCGCGTTGGCATAAGAGGCGGGCGCTGACGAGAATGCCTGTGTCGGCATTTGTGAAGTTGTTTTGTCGTCACCGTTTTGAGTGCTTTCAGGCCACAGGGCGAGCAGTAGTCCACCCAGTATCAGCCCGATTACTGACCACAGCACCACGAAAGGCAGGTGGAAGTGTGTAGAATTCGGCAAGATTTTTAACAAACGATTCAGGAGCCTGGGCATGGTTGAACTCAAACAATTGCATGATTACTGCAACCAGCTGCTGGCGGCAGAGACGTTTCGTGATTATTGCCCAAACGGATTGCAGGTAGAAGGCAAGTCGCAAATTAAAAAAATAATTGCCGGTGTCACAGCCAGTCAGCAATTTCTGGAGCTGGCCATCGCGCGTGGTGCAGATGCCGTACTGGTGCATCACGGTTATTTCTGGAAAGGGGAGAATGCGGCCATTACCGGCGCCAAAAAACGCCGCTTGCAGGTTTTGTTGCAGCATGACGTGAGTATGCTGGCCTATCACCTGCCACTGGATGCGCATAGCGAATTGGGCAATAACATCACCCTGGCGCGGGAGCTGGGTTTTGAAGTGCAGGGTGCGGTAACGCAGGGCGATGCCAGAGGTTTGTTATGGCAGGGTAGTTTGCCGCAGGCACAAACGCCACAGCAGTTTGCGCAGCATATCCAGTTAACACTGCAACGTACGCCGCTGCATCTGGCAGCCGGCACACAGCGTCCCATCAAAACGCTCGCCTGGTGCAGCGGTGCGGCCCAGGGTTATATCGAACAGGCAGCACAACTGGGTGTGGACGCCTATGTGAGCGGTGAAGTGTCGGAACAAACCTATCATCTGGCGCGCGAACTCGATATTCATTACTTTGCCATCGGTCATCATGCCAGTGAGTCGTTTGGGGTACAGGCACTGGCCCGGCATCTGGCGCAAACATTTGCTATCGACTGGGAATTTGTGGATGTGCCCAATCCGGTGTGAGCTGGCTGATCAGGAACCGATTTGCCGCTGAGTCACGCAGCGCACAGAGCACGAAAAAGGTCCCGGCCAAAGCAAGCCGAATCAATACCGGCTGCACGCCGGGAAATCCAGAAAATATTTCTCTGTGCACCCTGTGACTCTGCGGTCAGTGCTTTTGGTATCAAATAGCAATGTTGAGCGACATCAGGCCGTGAATCAACGGAGTTAAGTTACTGATAAAGCTGCAAAAACCCAATAAGTATTGGCTAGATCGCAGTGCATCTAGTATCATTCGCGCGCGATTTTGCGTCTGTGATTCAGTTGTTCAGGGCGTAGTGATCTTGCACGATTTCGGGTTCCGGGTTGTTCCGCTACAGCGGGGCAACGGGGGCACAAGCAGGTTTATTTTAAAATTTTCTGAGAGGTAATCATGGCTACAGAAGGCGTAGATCTGAAAAAGCGCCGCATGCTGACCAACGCTGTCACGGTGGCGGGCGCGGTCGGAGCGGGTTTTGTGGCTGTGCCGTTTCTTGCATCCTGGGCGCCGAGTGAACGCGCCAAAACAGCCGGTGCGCCGGTTGAAGTGGATATCAGCAAAATGCAGGACGGCGCAATGATGACGGTTGAATGGCAGGGCAAGCCAGTGTGGATTGTGAAGCGTACCGCGCGCAACCTGGAAGATCTGCCTACCTTGAACGAGCAATTGCGTGATCCGGCTTCGGAAAACGAACAGCAGCCTGATTATGCGCGTAATGGTGATCGCTCCATCAAGCCGCAAATTCTGGTGCTGGTGGGTATATGTACGCATCTGGGTTGCTCGCCCAGCTACCGACCTGATCTGGCTGCAGCGGATCTGGGTGCAGACTGGAAGGGCGGCTTTTTCTGCCCATGCCACGGTTCACGTTTTGACCTCGCCGGTCGTGTTTACCAGGGTGTTCCTGCCCCGTTGAATCTGGAAGTGCCGCCGCATCGTTATCTCAGTGACACCACCATTATTATTGGTGAAGATGGAGGAGCCGCCTAATGCAAAAGCTTTTGACCTGGATTGACGATCGTTTTCCTCTCACCAAAATGTTTGAGGAGCATTTGTCAAAATACTACGCCCCGAAAAATTTCAACTTCTGGTATTTCTTCGGTTCGTTGGCATTGCTGGTTCTGGTTATCCAGATTATTTCCGGCATCTTCCTCACCATGCATTACAAGCCCGATGGCGCCACCGCGTTTGCTTCGGTTGAGTACATCATGCGTGACGTGCCCTACGGCTGGCTGATTCGCTATATGCACTCTACCGGCGCTACCGCCTTTTTCGTGGTGGTGTATCTGCATATGTTCCGCGGACTGTTGTATGGCTCTTACAAACAGCCGCGTGAACTGATCTGGTTGTTCGGTATGCTGATTTATCTGGTGCTGATGGCAGAAGCTTTCATGGGTTATCTGTTGCCCTGGGGCCAGATGTCTTACTGGGGTGCGCAGGTAATCATTTCATTGTTCGGTGCCCTGCCATTTATTGGTGAGCCACTGACATTGTGGATACGTGGTGATTTCGTGGTATCTGATGCCACACTCAACCGCTTCTTTGCGTTACATGTGATCGCCCTGCCCATCGTGTTACTGGGACTGGTTGTGGCGCACATTCTGGCGCTGCATGAAGTGGGCTCAAACAATCCCGATGGCGTTGAAATCAAGAAGAACAAGGATCCGGTAACGCATCTGCCGGTTGACGGTATTCCGTTCCATCCTTACTACTCAGTGAAAGATATTCTGGGTGTGGCCGTATTTTTGATTTTCTTTGCAACCATCATGTTTTTTATGCCGGAAGGTGGCGGTTACATGCTGGAACACGCCAACTTTATTCCTTCTGATCCATTGAAGACGCCGGAACATATTGCGCCGGTATGGTACTTCACACCGTTCTACGCCATTCTGCGTGCGGTGCCAGATAAACTGGCGGGTGTTTTAGCGATGGGTGCAGCGATAGTCGTGCTGTTCCTGCTGCCGTGGCTGGATCGTTGCAAGGTAAAATCAATCCGTTATCGCGGTAATATTTTCAAATACAACCTGGCGGCATTTGTGGTGGCGTTTGTTGTATTGGGCTGGTTGGGTATGCAACCGGCTACACCATTCCTGACCCTTCTGGCCCAGTTTTTTAGCCTGGTGTATTTCGGCTTTTTCGTTGTGCTGTTTGTGACATCGAAAAATGAACCTACCAAGCCTGTTCCCGAGAGAGTGACCTAATGAAAAAATTACTGATTGCACTTTGCCTGCTGCCCGGCATGGTTTTGGCCAAAAGTGGTGCTCATCTGGACAGTGCGCCTGTCGACCTGAGTGATAAAGAATCACTCAAGCGCGGTGCACAGACTTTTAATAATTACTGCATGGGATGTCACGCGGCCGATTACATGCGTTACAACCGTATTGGTCGTGATCTGGGTATGAGTGATGAAGAAGTTATGGCCATGATTTCAACTCGCGATGCCAAAGGTGATCACACCAAGCCTGGCGAATTAATGAAAATTGCCATGGATACGGACTTTGCCAAGAGCGCATTCGGCACCAAAATACCCGGCTTGACGGTGATTGCCCGTGCCCGTGGCGCTGACTGGTTGTACACCTACCTGCGTACATTTTATGTTGATGAAACACGTCCGACCGGCGTCAACAATATTGTGTTTC
>JACPVK010000348.1 GCA_016191795.1 Gammaproteobacteria bacterium | reverse complement strand
TCACAGACTTCAGACATCGCCGGTGATGGCACTACTACTGCGACCGTACTGGCCCAGGCCATTGTGCGTGAAGGTATGAAGTCAGTTACCGCCGGTATGAATCCTATGGATTTGAAACGCGGTATTGATAAGGCCGTAACCGCCGCGGTGGAACAGCTGAAGAAAATTTCCAAGCCTTGCGCGGATAACAATGCCATTGCCCAGGTGGGTACTATTTCTGCCAACTCCGATTCCAACATTGGCGACATTATTGCCAGGGCCATGGACAAAGTTGGTAAAGAAGGCGTGATCACCGTTGAAGAAGGCACCACCCTCGATAACGAACTCGATATCGTGGAAGGCATGCAGTTTGATCGCGGTTATTTGTCGCCGTATTTCATCAACAACCAGCAGAGTATGAGTGCTGATCTCGAGTCGCCATACATCCTGGTATACGACAAGAAAATCTCCAACATCCGCGAAATGTTGCCCGTACTGGAAGGCGTTGCCAAAGCCGGCAAACCCTTGTTGATCATTGCTGAAGACGTTGAAGGCGAAGCGCTGGCAACTCTGGTTGTCAACACCATGCGCGGCATCGTTAAGGTGGCTGCGGTTAAGGCGCCGGGTTTCGGCGATCGTCGCAAGGCCATGTTGCAGGATATTGCTGTGTTGACTGGCGCCACCGTGATTGCTGAAGAAGTAGGCTTGTCTCTGGAAAAAGCTACGCTCAACGAACTCGGTTCAGCGAAGAAAGTGACGGTGTCCAAAGATAACACCATCATTGTTGATGGCGCCGGTAAAGCCAAGGAAATCAAGGCACGCGTTGAACAGATTCGCGTCCAGATGGCGGAAGCCACTTCTGATTACGACAAGGAAAAATTACAGGAACGCGTTGCCAAGCTGGCTGGCGGTGTAGCGGTAATTAAAGTTGGCGCAGCCACCGAAGTGGAAATGAAAGAAAAGAAAGCCCGCGTTGAAGACGCCCTGCACGCAACACGCGCAGCGGTGGAAGAAGGCGTGGTACCTGGCGGTGGCGTAGCGCTGATACGCGCACTGCAGGGTATTAAAGGTTTGAAAGGTGACAATCATGAGCAGGACGTTGGTATTGCTATTGCCTGCCGCGCCATGGAAGAGCCTTTGCGTCAGATCGTTGCCAATGCCGGTGATGAACAGTCAGTTGTTCTGAACAAGGTAATGGAAGGCAAGGGTAACTTCGGTTACAACGCCGCCACCGGTGAATACGGTGACATGGTGAAGATGGGTATTCTTGACCCAACCAAAGTCAGCCGTTCAGCACTGCAAAACGCAGCGTCTGTTGCCGGTTTGCTGATTACCACAGAATGCATGATTGCCGAACTGCCGAAGAAAGAAGCACCGGCAGGTGGTGGTGACATGGGTGGTATGGGTGGCATGGGCGGCATGATGTAACGGTCGTTTATTGTTATCCTGTTGCACAAAAAAGCCCGGAGAAATCCGGGCTTTTTTTTATTTGCGAAGTTTGCAGGTGCGTATGCATGTGCACTATTACATTATCCCGGCGTAAAGCCTGATGCCATGTAGGTGAGCTGCGCGTTACTACGGACTCCTCGACAACTGCTCCTGCGTTGTTCTCGGCAATTGCTCCTGCATGGCTCTACCACCACCATCCATGGCGGCGTACCTCCTGTATCCATACAGTCGTGTCCTTCTCCCTTCGGGCCAGCTTCGCTGTTCAAAATCGTTCCTGGCGATTTTGTCAGGCGCACAAGAACCCGTGAAGAAACTGCATTTTGTGGTTTTATTTGTGCGCCTGAAGGCGCACCTACAATAAATTTTTCCTTTTCTCATTCTCACGCGTTTCAAGGAAATATAATGCCGTTGTAGGTTGGGCTGAAAAGCCCAACAAGATACTCGTTAAGCGCACACGTCGTCGGGCATCGCTGCGGTAAGCACCAACCGCAGAAGTTCTGCTTTGCTTTTTTCTTTTGTCTCGTTCCCACGCTCTGCGTGGGAATGCATATGTGCGCAGTAATACACTCAAAGATTATGATGAGTAATGTCGATACTGCTTTGCGTTCCCACGCGGAGCATGGGAACGAGGAATAAGCGAAGTCCTGGGCTTTATTTCGTTTATTAGCGTGATGCACATGGATGTGCGAATGCCGTAAGCGCAGCGACCGCGATGGATGGCGGAAGGTAGAGCAACGCAGGAGCAGTTGCCGAGATGCGCAGTAACGGCGCGTTTGCGTTTTCTGTTTCATTATCTTGTCGCGGGCATGGCGCGCTCGCACAATGGTTTGTTCTTAAGCAAGTGCTATTTGTGTCGGAACCTGCTGCGTCAGGCTGGTTATCGTCTCGGTTGACTATCCTGATAAAAATATATTGTACGATATCTGTCAGCCACAGATTACATTGTCGGATAATGCCAGGCTTCAACCCCTCAACAAAAGTGCCCATGCATGCAAAACGAAAACCAGGAAAAACCTCAGTACGCCGTCATCGCAGCAGTGCAGTTGCCGGAGGTAAGCGACGCTGAGTTTGAGGCATCGCTGGCCGAGCTGCGCGAGCTGGCAAAAACCCTGGGCTTTACGGTTACACGCACGTTCACCCAGAAACGTTCCGGCTTCGACTCTGCAGCGTACCTGGGCGCGGGCCGGCGAGAGGAGATACGCGTCTTTGTTAACGCTGATGCGAACAATAAAACTGGCGCCGATAATGAAGCTGAGGTATCGCCAGTGCCTATCGACATTCTGTTTGTTGATCACGAGATATCACCGTCGCAGGCGCGTAACCTGGAAAATGAGGTCGGTTGTCAGGTGATGGATCGCACCATGGTGATACTCGAAATCTTCCATCGCAATGCACGTTCACCGGCTGCACGCGCACAGGTGGAAATTGCACGCCTGGGTTATATGGCACCGCGCTTGCGCGAGGCGGCGAAGCTCGCCGGGCCACAGGGGCGACAGCGTAGCGGTGTTGGTGGGCGTGGTGCGGGCGAATCGAACACCGAACTGGACAAGCGCAAAATCCGCGACCGCATTGCCGAACTGCAAAAGGAAATTGTCGCCATGGACGTGGAACGCAAAACCCAGCGTGCACGGCGGCAAACGCAGCAGGGGCTCGCCAGCGTGGCGCTGGTCGGCTACACCAACGCGGGCAAATCGACCTTGATGCGTGCGCTAACCGGCAGCGATGTGCTGGTTGCCAATAAATTATTCGCCACCCTCGACACCACCGTGCGCAGCCTGTACCCGGAGAGCATTCCGCGAGTGCTGGTTAGCGATACAGTCGGTTTCATCAAGAATCTGCCGCACGGTCTGGTGGTGTCATTCAAATCTACGCTGGAAGAAGCGCTGGATGCGTCGCTGTTGCTTCACGTTATTGACGCGAGCGATCCGGGTTTTGAACGGCAACTCGAAACCACTGATCAGGTGCTTGCCGAAATCGGCGCGCAGGATGTGCCGCGCCTGCGTATTTTCAACAAGATTGACCATGTTGGTGGTGCCGCCGCGCAAGCTGAACGCGAAACGGCGCTGCGCGCCGCGTACCCCGATTGCATCGTGATGAGCGCGCTCCGCCAGAACGATGTTGCAATGTTGCACCAGGCTATCGTGGCGTTTTTTCAGCGTGGCCTGGTCGAAACCGAACTTTTTCTGCCCTGGTCGGCTCAGCAATTTCGCGGGGAAATATTTGCCCGTTGCGAGGTGCTGGCGGAACGTGCCGACGATAAGGGCGCAACCTTTCGTGTACGCGGTGAAGAGGGTGTACTGAACAGTCTGCGCGAGCAGTTTAAACATATGTGCTGAACGAGTGACGCAGGGTAGTCACCACGTGCCCACGCGTGTGTCCTCAATGTGGTATGGATTATTTTGTACTGAGTTATATCGTTGCCAATGTTATTTTATTCTTTACGGGTGTTTCTGCAGATAGCTGAAGCAGCTTTTAACTATTACGCGATAAATAAAGGGCCAACTCCATGGACGAACAACTAAGACATTACGAAAATAAACTTGCATACGAAACAGATTCCTGGGACATAAAAACTGCACTGGAATCGAAAGCAAACATAGTGATAGTCGATACACGTTCATCGGTGGCGTACCAGAAGGAACACATTCCAGGTGCAATTAACTTACCGCACCGAAACATGAATCATGAAACAACCCGCCATATCGATAAATCTGCGCTGGTGGTTACCTACTGCGACGGCATAGGCTGTAATGCCTCAACCAAAGGCGGCCTGAATCTGGCCAGACTGGGCTTCAGGGTTAAGGAACTGATCGGTGGTT
>JACPVK010000347.1 GCA_016191795.1 Gammaproteobacteria bacterium | reverse complement strand
TAAAAGGTGCACGCCAGCCTATTAACGGAATGTGATTCACCAGCAATAAACTGCCCGGCACACCTAAAATAACGGCCACTGAAAAAGAGGCCGTCACTTTGCCGGTGGCGTGGCCGCGTCGCTCATAGGGTATGCAATCGGCGATAAACACATGCACCAGCGAACCCAGTACACCGCCAAACACACCGGCGAGGCCGCGCATGAATAACAGCATGTGATAACTGGTAGCCATTGCACATAATGCCGTGGCGACAATGAAAGCAGCAAAAAAACTCAGGATCACCTGACGCCTGTCAAATCGATCTATCACCATTGCCGCCAGAATGGACGATATGGCCGCCATAAAGGTGTAGGCCGAGATCAATAAACCAAATTGCGCCGCCGTAAAGGTAAAGGTGCGCATTAGCATCGGTGCCAGCGGCATAATAATCATCACATCCAGAATGTGGCAGAACTGTATGCCTGCCAGGGTCAGCAGCAGGCCTTTTTCTCTGGCGGGTGTGAGTGTCAGGGTTTCAGACATAATGCGGTGGCGGTTTTGATTGACTTGCCGTGTTATCGGGATAGAGCATTCTAACAGTTTGTCGAGTAAGGCTGTTATTGGCTTGCAAAAGATATTGCTTATGACGCAGAAGCACAGAGCAGCAGAAAACAACGGAGGCTATATTTTTTACTAAGCCTGCCAGCAACGCCACCTGCCAGTTAAAAAATAATCGCGGCTTGATATTCAAGGCAGCGATTAAAGTTTAGCAGCTTGTTGAAAAACTCAAAATAAAAATTCTTGACGCAAAGGCGCGAAGGCGCAAAGTCATACAAAATATATTGTAAGAGTGGCCATGCTCGCGATAGTGGCGCACCCTCGTGGTGTTCTTGCAACAGCCTTACCCTCACGGCCCCCTTTTCACACTTCGCGTCTTTGCGCCTTTTCGTCAAAAGCTTTTTATCCCATTTTGATGTTTTTCAACAAGCTGTTAGAATGCCCAGGCTACAGAATAGAGCAACGCGCTTGTAAATAATCTCAACTTAAAGTTGCTATGGCTAACGCATTTAAAAACCACTGTGGGAGCGGGCCATGCCCGCGACAAATTCTTTATGGAATGATTAACAAAAAATCTGCCTGTGATTATTTTCGAAGCCCCGTAATTCTTTTTCTTCAAAATGCCGATATCGGTATCCAGAACGGTAACCACCTGTGAGCCTTGAACACATAGCCGCCACCTCTTTCATTTTAATCGCTGCCTATTTCATTCGCGGTATTACCGGTTTCGGTTCGGGTTTGATAGCCGTGCCCTTGCTGGCGCTGTTTTTGCCTTTGACGTTTGTGGTGCCGTTTATGCTGTTACTGGATTTCACGGCATCCATTGTGATTGGCGGCTATAACCTGAAACTGATGCGAGTGCGCGAGGTGTTGATGCTCATTCCATTTGGCATTGTAGGTGTATTTGCCGGTACGTATTTGCTGGTGAATTTGCCTCAAACGCCCATGCTGATTATTCTGGCACTGTTTATTTTTGTATTTGCAATTCGCAGCTTGTTCTACCTGCATGGCAATAAAATTATTTCAGCATGGTGGTCAATACCTGCCTCGCTAACGGGTGGCACGGTGGCCGGCCTGTATGGTACCGGTGGCCCGCCATATGTCATTTATCTCACTCACCGCATTCATAACAAAAGTGAATTGCGCGCCACACTCACGGCATTGTTTTTTACAGAAGGGGCTACCCGAATAGCCAGTTTTGTGTTGGCCGGATTGTTGATGTCACGTGATGTCTGGCTGGCGTATGTTGCGGCATTACCTGTTGTACTTGGTGGTCTGTATCTGGGAAGTCGGGTTCACCCTGGAATATCGGCCTCTCAAATGACGCGGCTGGTGGGCATACTGCTGCTGGTCTCAAGCATATCGCTGCTGATTAAGGCGATGCACGCGTGAACATCAATTAGCGCCAGGATTTTACCCGTGAATCGGCAGGATGATCCCCACTACTGACGCGTCATCCTTTATAATGCAGGTTGAACGCTTCCGTTTGCACAACTGCATTTCTTAATTACCCGATCACATATGAAGAAAAAGATTTATTTTTTGCTGCCTGCTTATCTGATGAATCGCCATGATTAATGCATGGCGTATGCTGGTGATTTTCCTAGCATGCTTCTTTTCTGCATCGTTGTACGCACAAACTCACGTCAAGGTTGTCATTATCGGTGTTGACCCACAACTCGAAGATAATGTCCGGTTATTTCTTGGTATTGAACAACAAAAAGATCATGCCCTGCTGACTGAGGGCAGGTTACGAAGACTGCACGCCAGGGCGCAGCAGGAAATAATGAATGCATTACAACCGTTTGGCTATTATCGGCCAGTTATCACGGCTGAGTTAACCCAGGAGTCGGTTGAGAACTGGCGAGCCACCTATCGCATTGATATCGGACCGGCATTGCCCATTGTTGAGTTTGATTTTGTTATCAGCGGCGAGATGCGCAATGACACGGAATTGCAGGCTTTAACGGATAGTTTGCCCTTGCATAAAGGCGATACATTCAATCATGTTAACTATGAAGATCTCAAAGCCAGCCTGGCCAGGTTTGCCTCCGAGCGTGGTTATTTCAATGCGCGATTTCTGGAGAATCGGGTAGACATTGATCTGGATGCTTATGAGGCCCGTGTGCATGTGCACTATGAAGCCGGTTCACGCTATCTTTTTGGTGAAGTGTTGCTGGATCAGGATGCGATCGATGATGATCTGTTGCGGCGTTATATTCCGTTTGAAAGAGGCTCGCCGTACACACTTGGCCAGTTGATTGATTTACAACAGGCACTCAATGACAGTGATTATTTTCGTTCTGTTGAAATTGCACCGGGTGTGCCACTGCCCGATAGCAACGAAATTCCTGTTAGCGTTATATTGAGCCCGCTCACGATTCATCGTTACAGCTTCGGTTTGGGTTATGGCAGTGATACCGGTGCGCGCGCCAAACTGGGCTGGCAAATACCGTTGCTTAATGCCAGTGGTCATCGTTTCAACACCGAAGCAAAAGTGTCGGAGCTGGGTTATAGCCTGGAAGCGCATTACCGGGTGCCGGTGTTGAATCCTCGTACGGATCAAATGGTTTACAGTGCCGGTGTTGTGCATGAAACCACCGACACCAGTGAGAGTACCATACGCACTGTGGGTGCCAGCCTTAAGCACAGCCGTGGTGAATGGCGAGAAACCGTATCAGTTCATTATCAGCAGGAAGATTTTATTGTGGCCGATGATCAAGGCACGTCCGTATTGCTCATGCCCGGCGTTAACTGGAGTCGCACCTGGGGAAATAAATTTATTTACGCCATTGATGGTTTGCGTTTCGATATTGGTTTTCGTGGCGCTACTGAAAAACTTATTTCGGATACCAGTTTTACACAACTACAGGGCGGCCTCAAGGCGATCAGTTCGCTGGGGCTGCATGATCGAATCATTGCTCGAGGTAATCTGGGCAGTATCTGGGCACAGGATTTTAATGAACTGCCTTCTTCGGTGCGTTTCTTTGCCGGTGGTGCCAATAGCGTACGTGGTTATGCGTATGAATCACTGGGCCCGGTAGATGCAAATGGTAATGTCATTGGTGGCCGATATTTGATGATTGGCAGCATTGAGCTGGAGCACAGTTTTAATGGCAAGTGGGGCGTCGCCATGTTTTATGATGCCGGTAATGCATTTGACGATTACACGCAAAAACTGGAACGCGGTGCAGGCGTGGGCTTGCGCTGGAAATCACCGGTAGGCCCGGTTCGAATTGATCTGGCCAGTGCTATTTCACAGGACGGTCAGCCGTGGCGAATCCACATTAATATCGGGCCGGATTTATGAAACGGCCACTACGTTTAATTATTATTTTTTTATTGCTGCTACCCGTTGTGGTTATCACCTGGTTGATAACAACCCAGAGCGGCCTCAATTTTATTTATCAACAGACAAAAAATTATTTTCCCGCGAGTTTTAGTGTGGCGAAATTCGAAGGGAAATTAATTGGCCCGATCACACTCAGGGATGTGGAATATCGGCAGGATGATGTGCATATCAAAACCCGGCAACTTCAGGTTGACTGGCATCCCGGTGCGCTGTTCATTTCCAATATTAATATCAGCCGTCTCCACATCCAGTCATTGCAGATTATATTGCCCGAAACACCATCACAAACTACGCCCACAACAGCATCGCCAGAATCGCAAACATTGCCTGATATTAATCTGCCCTGGCATATGTCGCTTCAAGATGTGCAGATTGATGATGTTACTGTTAGTCAGGGCGAGCAAAACGTGCAACTGCAACAAATTAAATTCGATGCCAGCACCTTGTTGAATCGTATCAACATCAAACAACTTTCTGTCCGCGCTGAAAAATTTTTGGTAGAAGTTAACGGTGACATTAAACCCACTGCAGATTACACACATGATCTGAATATCGGTTGGCAAATAACGCTACCAACCGGTGCGGTGATGCATGGCAGTGGTCAGCTTGCAGGCAATTTGCAACACACACAATTAACGCAGCAACTAACCGGGCCGTTGCAGCTAACGCTTAATGCCGAATTAAATAACCTGCTGGCGCAACTTAACTGGCAGGCCAGTGTGGATGTTAGTGCAGTGGATACGGCACAACTTCTGCCTGACTGGCCGGCGATGACCGGGCAATTAACGTTGCAGGCTAAAGGTGATCTGGATACTGCAATCGTGTCCGGCAAACTGCAGGGTTATTATGCCGATGCCGGTACGTTTAATGCCGACTTTAAGCTGCAACGATTACACGACAGCAGCATTCAAATTGATCAACTGGCCCTGCAATTACCCGGCAACAAAACGCAATTAAATGCGCAGGGTAACTGGCAGCCTGGTGACAATGGTGGTGATATTAATCTGACATTGAACTGGAAAAATTTGCGTTGGCCTATGCAGGATACGCCGTGGTTTGACAGTGCCGCGGGTCATGGCACGGTGGCCGGCACGCTCGATCATTATCAAATAACACTGGCGACCCGGAGTCCGTGGCCACAGGCGGCACACTCGTACTGGCAGGCCACTGCCGAGGGCGATTTAAACGGACTCACGTTTCATCATTTAAGCATCAAGGCGCTGGACGGTGAAGCAATCGTCACCGGCCGACTTGACTGGTCACCATCGTTAACCTGGAAAGCGAAGGTGCAAGTGAGTGATATTAATCCCGCCGTGCGCTGGCCAGACTGGCCCGGCAAGTTGCATGCAAAATTGAGCAGTCACGGTTACATGGAGAATGACCAGCTTGTTGCCGATGCCGATATCAGCCAGCTAAACGGTTTATTACGCGGATATCCGCTGACCGTGCGTAGCCGAATAAAGTGGCGCGATGGTGGTCTGGACATTCCGCAATTTGATTTTCATTCCGGTACAGCGCAAGCCAGTGCGCATGGACGATTAGGCGAAAACCTGAAGCTCGACTGGCAGATTGAAGCCAGCAACCTGGCGGAACTTTACCCGAAAGCACAGGGGCAATTTAAAGCGTCGGGCCAACTTGCCGGGCAGCAGGATGCGCCGTTAATCAAAGCGACATTTAACGGCAAAAATTTACGCCTGCCGGATTACCAGATAGGCCATGTAGAAGGTGAGGTGACGCTGGACTGGTTGCGCTGGCAACAGGTCGAGATTCGCCTGGCTGCGCAGGCGCTTAAATTGAATGGCTATGTTATGCAGTCACTCGATGTCACGGCCGATGCGCAACAGTTACGGCTGGATATTATTGCCGATGAAGCGGCGGTGCATATCGGGCTCAAAGGTGAGCTGGATGTGCAAGGCTGGCAAGGACATATCGAGCGGGCCGATATCACCACTAGTGGTTTGTCCGACTGGCAACTCAAGTCGCCAGCAGCTTTGAGCATCAGCCAAAACACCGTATTACTGGAATCGCTGTGCTGGCAAAACGCGCAGCAGGCCAGTGTGTGCAGTTCATTGCAGCGTAACCGGCAAGTGTGGAAATCCAGTGTGCAATTGAATCAGTTGCCATTGCAAATGTTTGGCGCCAGGTTACCACCGGATCTCACTTTTGACGGCGTGCTGGATGCCCATGCAGATTTGCAGTGGCAAGCGCCGGATCAGCTTCATGGGCAGGTGCATATCAGCTTGCCAGCGGGCGCCATGAGTTACCCGCTGCTGGAAGGCGAGCGCAGTAAATGGGGCTATCGCGGCGGTAATGTCGATATCACACTGGATGAGCAAGGCCTGAGTAGCCACTCCGAACTGGCCATGAATAATGGCGATCACTTTAGCCTTGATGCCAGTTTGCCCGGCGCAAAATTACTGGCGCTGGATCATCAGCGCCAGGCCATACATGCCCAGGCCGAACTAACCGTTCACGATCTGGGGCTGGTCGAAGCCCTGATGCCGGAACTGCAGGATCTTAAAGGTGAAGTGGCCGTCAAGCTCACCGCAGCCGGCACCCTGGCAAAGCCCCGTTTCGGTGGTCAGGCGCATTTATTAAACGCTTCATTTCGCGTTCCCCGGCTCGGCCTGAATATCGAGCAGTTCAATCTGCGGGGCCAGAGCGATGGCCTGGAAAAAATTAACTTTTCGTTGGCAGCCCACTCAGGAGACGGCAGCCTGAACGTACAAGGCCAGACTCTGGTTGATAGCGCGGCGGGTTGGCCAACCGGCATTCATATCAAGGGTGATCGATTCGAAATCTCGCGCATACCCGAAGCACGGGTGCTGGTGTCACCTGATTTGCAGGTGAGGTTGCAGCATCACAACATCAATGTTACCGGCAAGGTTGATATTCCGTTCGCCAAACTGCAGCCCAAAGACATCACCATGGCGGCGAATGTTTCGGATGATGTTGTGATTGTTGGTGGCGAAGAAACGTCAGAACAGAAATGGTTGCTGACCAGCAAAATCAGGTTAACGCTGGGCGATCGGGTTAATTTTTTCGGCTTTGGATTTGAAGGGCGACTGGGTGGTAGTTTATTGCTGGAGGATGAACCCGGAGAACTTACAACCGCCACCGGTGAAATCAGCATTCCGGAAGGGCGCTACCGCGCCTATGGCCAGCGCCTGGATGTGGAACGTGGCCGTTTGCTGTTTACCGGCGGACCATTGACCAATCCGGGGCTGGATTTGCGCGCCGTGCGCCAGGTGAATAACGTGACGGCCGGCGTAAATGTCAGAGGCACGCTCACACAACCACAACTGGAGCTGTTTTCCATTCCCGCCATGAGCCAGACCGATATGCTGTCTTATTTGATATTGGGCAGACCGATGGAAACCACATCAGGCGAAGAAGGTGCCGTCATGGCAAAAGCGGCACTGGCACTGGGCCTGAGTGGCGGTGACCATATCGCGCGTAAACTGGGCGATCGTTTTGAACTGGACGAGATGCGTGTTGAAAGCAGTGAAAGTGGCGATCAGGCTTCGTTAGTTGTTGGTCGTTATCTGTCACCTAAAATTTATGTCAGTTACGGCGTGGGCCTGGTTGAGGCCATCAACTCTTTCACCGTGCGTTATCAAATCAGCGAAAGGTGGCAACTCAAAGCGGAAAGCGGTGCCGCTCAGGGCGCCGATATTTTTTATACCATTGAACGCTAGGTCAGTATGTTGTAACGGCCATGGTATGAAGACAATGGCTGGCGCGAAAACTATTAAGTTAAGAAAGCTCTGTTGTAGGTGCGCCTTTAGGCGCACAAGATAACCTGATGTGACGATAAAACTCCTGTTACGGTTGTGCGCCTGACAAAATCGCCAAGAGCGATTTTGAACAGCGAAGCTGGCCCGAAGGGCGAAGGACAGGAGTCCGTAGTAACGCGCACC
>JACPVK010000346.1 GCA_016191795.1 Gammaproteobacteria bacterium | reverse complement strand
GGTGCACCGGTAATCATCACGCCCATTTTAACCTGCTTCTTAACGATCGCTTCCTGTTCAGGCTTGAGATACATGGTTAAGTAACGGAAGGTTTTTCCATTAGGATCAACACGACCATCCGGATTTATAAGGCCCGCGGCTTCTCGTTGATATTTTTTTATAGCATTGTTGGTATTGGTGCCAATCGCACCATCGATTTTAAGACTACTAAAAGGTGACTTCCAGGCAGCATAGGTATTGAGTAATACCTGGATTAATTTGACATCATCTGACTGATTTGCCCCACCCACTCCAACGGGACTGTATGATTGATAAGCCCATGTCCACAAATCCCTGCTTTGCTGTATTGAATGGCTGACAATGTTATACGAGAAAAGCGGGAGTCTACAAGAAATAGTCGACACATACGGAAGGGTGTCTCATTTCAATCTAAACAAGATCTGTGAGGGTAACGGGGACGTATCTATTTTTAGAATCTGTATCTACCTGTCCTCTCCATGAGCAGAAATAGATTGATCCCCGTCACTCCACCTTTCTAGTCGGCCTCGCTCACCGGTATACCGAGTGCTTTCGCAACGCCCTTGCCATACGCCGGGTCAGCTTTCAGACAATTTGATATATGCCGAATTTTTACTTCGCGTGGCGCATCACCCATGGCACGTGCGGTATTTTCGAATAATATTTTTTGTTGCGCCGCATTCATCAAACGAAATAATGCGCCGGGTTGTGAGTAATAATCCGTATCTTCACGGTGGTTCCAGTGATCAGCTGCGCCGTCCAGATCCAGCGGTGGTTCGGCGTATTTCGGCTGCTCTTTCCATTCATCATAACTGTTAGGCTCATACCCCAGTGTGCTGCCATGGTTGCCATCCACTCGCATGGCGCCATCACGATGTGAACTGTGAAATGGACACTGCGCTGCATTCACCGGAATTAAATGATGGTTTACGCCGAGGCGATAACGCTGTGCATCGCCATAGGAAAACAACCGGCCCTGCAACATCTTGTCGGGAGAGAAGCCAATACCAGGTGGTACGTTGGCAGGATTAAATGCCGCCTGCTCCACTTCGGCAAAATAGTTTTCCGGGTTACGGTTAAGTTCCAAAATGCCAACCTTGATTAACGGATAATCCTTGTGCGGCCACACCTTTGTGAGATCAAACGGGTGATACGGCACCTTAGCCGCTTCTTTTTCCGGCATGACCTGTACACACAATTCCCACTTCGGATATTTTTTATCCTCTATGGCCTGATACAAATCAGCCTGATGCGATTCGCGATCTTTACCGATCAACGCTTCGGCCTCGGCATCGGTCAGATTTTTAATGTCCTGCTTGCATTTGAGGTGAAACTTTACCCAGTAACGTTGATTTTTTTCATTAATAAAGCTGAAGGTGTGGCTACCAAAACCATGCATGTGACGATAACTGGCAGGTATGCCACGGTCACTCATCACAATGGTAATCTGGTGTAAGGCTTCGGGTAACAGTGTCCAGAAATCCCAGTTGTTTTTCGCGCTGCGCATATTGGTACGCGGGTCGCGTTTAACCGCGTGATTCAAATCCGGAAACTTCAGGGGATCGCGTAAAAAGAAAACCGGTGTGTTGTTGCCTACCAGATCCCAGTTACCTTCATCGGTATAAAACTTCACTGCAAATCCACGAATATCACGCTCGGCATCAGCTGCTCCGCGCTCACCTGCAACGGTTGAAAATCGCGCAAACAATTCCGTTTTTTTCCCGATTTTTGAAAATATTTTCGCGCGCGTATATTTTGTTATGTCATGGGTAACGGTAAAGGTTCCGTACGCCCCTGAGCCTTTGGCATGCATACGGCGCTCAGGAATCACTTCCCTGTCAAAATGCGCCAGTTTTTCGAGAAACCAGATATCCTGCAATAACATTGGGCCGCGTGCACCGGCGGTCATGGAATTCTGGTTATCTGGCACCGGGCAACCGGCATTAGTGGTTAATTTCTTTTTCTTTGACATGACTGTTTCCTCTAATTTGGATTAGGCAGGCGTAGCTGATGGCTACTGTCATCTCAGGGGGGAATGAGGATGTATTTGTTTTTTATGAGTTAGCTGTTATCTGTTCCAGTTCTGTCACAAACACATCCCCGGGAACTCAGCTTAAATCATTCACCAGTGATTTACGAATATTATCCGGAACTGGATCCAGGCTATGTTGATAGGCCGAATGATCTATACCCATGGCAATTTTCGCTCCGGCTTTGGCTTTTTTAACCATGTCCGGTGTTAATTCAAAACGCATGAAATGCACCGCCGAGGTTTTGTCTTCGGTTTCGCGGTCCAGGTCTTCATTGGCGATGGGATTAACCGGATCGCAGTCGCCAACCCGAATCCAGATTTTTTTATCTATGCCTCGCATTTTGGCCAGTGCCTGTTTGCGTTCTTCCACATCGTTATATTCGATCATGAATGTGGCTTTCCAGTTACTGCCGTCCGGAATCAGTGCGTTGTAAACATCCAGCTCTTCCTGAATACCTTCGGGTTCGAATATCTTTTCGATGCGCAGCATTTCCTGTACCTGGTATTGCATGGTGAGTGCATCTTCAAAATACAGGGCGGCATGATCACCAATGGCGACGCGGCGAGCTTTTTTATGCGCCATGACTTTTTCGCGGAAGGCCTGGCGATTACGTGCATAGACTTCCAGGCCCATGAGATCTTCGTGTGTTAATTTCTTCATGCTCTATCTCCTGTATTAGATACCGTAAGCCTTGCGTAACAGGCTGATCGGATGCTCCGGTTGTTTACCTGACTTCAGTCCATTTTCAATATGGTGTGCGGCCATGGCGCAATCGCTGCCAAAGTGATCGGCCTCGGCATCTTTTACGCGTTTAACCACGGGTTTAACAATTTTCATGGAGGCTTCATGAAATTCTTTTTTAACCGCATAAGTACCATCGTGTCCTGAACAACGTTCAATGGTATCTACTTCGGTACCGGAAATAAGTGACAAAATTTCTTTGGTTTTAGGGCCAATATTTTGCACACGTTGGTGACAGGCCGCGTGGTAGGACACTTTACCCAATGTCGTCTTGAAATCAGTATTCAACTTACCGTGTTTATGGCGCAGCATGAGATATTCAAACGGATCGTAAAATGCATTTTTTACTTTTTGCACGTCAGGTTCATCGGGATACATTAACGGCAATTCCTGTTTGAACATGAGTACACACGATGGTATCAATGCAGTCAGGTCGTAACCTGCATCCACCAGTCGCGCCAGTTCCGGGATATTCACTTCTTTGGCTTTTTGTACGGATTCCAGATCACCCAGTTCCAGTTTTGGCATGCCGCAGCAGCGTTCAACGGATGGTGTGGTCACTTCTATACCGTTGTGTGAAAACACAGCAAAAAAATCTTCGCCGATAACCGGCTCATTGCGATTCATATAACAGGTGGTAAACAGAACGACTTTACCCGTGGTTTCGCCTGCCGCTTCAACGGTTACCTTGTTCTGCCATTTTTTGGCGCGTTTACGCAGCGTGTTGCTATGGTATTCGGGCAGTTTGGCATCGGCATGAACACCCAGTGTGGCTTCAAGTATTTTACGTGTCGGTTGCCATTTGTTGACGGCGTTGACGACGCTGGCCACGACCGGAATACCGGCAATATTGCCAACGGTATCGGTGCTGGTAAGTATTTTGTCACGCGTCATGACATCGCCTTTCTTGTACTTAACGGCCTTGGCGCGCAACATCAAATGCGGGAAATCCAGATTCCATTCGTGTGGTGGCACGTAAGGACATTTGGTCATGTAACACAAGTCGCACAAATAACAATGATCGACGACTTGCCAGTAATCTTTTTTGGCGACACCATCCACTTCAAGTGTGGAGGATTCATCGACCAGATCAAACAATGTCGGGAACGACTGACACAAACTCACACAACGTCTGCAGCCGTGGCAGATATCAAACACGCGTTCCATTTCATGCATTAAGGATTCTTCGTTATAAAAATCCTCGTTTTTCCAGTCCAGTGGATGGCGTGTGGGTGCGTCCAGATTGCCTTCACGATAAGTGCTCGACATGTGTGCTCCTTTTTAATTATCAATCAAGGTCGGGTTTGGCCATCACAGGATGGCCAAACCCGATACATCACAGTGCTTTCAAATCCGTCAGTGCTTTCTGATAACGGTTGGCATGTGAACGCTCGGCCTTGGCCAGTGTTTCAAACCAGTCAGCGACTTCATCAAATCCTTCATCGCGTGCCGTTTTGGCCATGCCAGGATACATATCGGTGTATTCGTGGGTTTCGCCGGCAACGGCGGCTTTGAGATTGTCAGAAGTCAAACCGATTGGCAGGCCGGTAGCTGGATCACCACATTGCTCCAGGTATTCCAGATGGCCATGAGCATGGCCGGTTTCACCTTCGGCGGTTGAGCGGAACAACGCGGCAACATCGTTATAACCTTCAACGTCAGCTTTGGCTGCGAAGTACAGATAACGGCGGTTTGCCTGGGATTCACCGGCAAACGCATCTTTAAGATTTTTTTCGGTTTTACTGCCTTTGAGTTTCATAGTCATCTCCTTGGTCATGGATGCATGCAGGTGTTGCATGCTAACTGGAGATAATAGACCCACTGGCCTGTGTGTCTAATTGTTATTTCTTAACTTGTCGATTGAAGAAATCTATGATGATCATTCTTAAACATCAGCCAGCGCTAATATTGCCTTTTATGGCGCTGATTTGCCTGTTATGCACCTTATAAATGAGTAACTGAGCTGTAGTGGCGCCGATTAGCGCCCAAAACATATCCGACTGGGTATCCCAGATATACCCCTGAGTACCCAGAAAAGCCTCGGCTGCCTCGGCAGATAATAAGGCTACCCACCACTCAATGAGTTCGTACATCGCACTGATGGCCAGAGCAATGCAGCACACTATAAAGAAGAGTAGCTTGCCGGGTTGCAGGGGCGACAATCGCAACAGGATTTCGCGTGCCGCGATGGCGG
>JACPVK010000310.1 GCA_016191795.1 Gammaproteobacteria bacterium | reverse complement strand
TGTTCATCATCTCGCATCACTTTGCAAATCTGGTAGATGTCGCCACTACCGGCTGCCAGCAATCGCTTCATGAAAAATTCGGGCGATGTATGCAGGTACAAATCCTGTCCGTTCAACGAAGTTTTAGCACTGTTCAAATGCACATCTGTCACCGCCGCACTGGAAAGCATGGGCGTTTCCACTTCAAGGACTTCGCGCACAGCAAAAAAAGCCCGTATGTCTTGCAACACACGGGCCCGGATTTTCAACACTTCGAGGGAAGCTGTTGGCTGCCAGTTATTCCTTGACGCGGGAGACATAGGCACCCGAACGGGTATCGACTTTTATTTTGGTACCTTCCTCAACGAACAGAGGCACTTTCACCACCGCACCGGTTTCCAGCTTGGCAGGTTTGGTGCCGCCGGTGGCGGTATCACCGCGCATGCCCGGATCGGTTTCGGTAATAGTCAGCTCCACAAAGTTTGGCGGGGTCACCATCAAGGGCTGACCGTTCCACAGGGTGACGATGCAGGTTTCTTCGCCCTTGATCCACTGCGCCGCTTCGCTCATGGCGGCTTCGCTGGCAGCCAGCTGCTCGAATGTGGTCGGGTCCATGAAATACCAGAACTCACCGTCGCTATAGGAAAACTGCATATCGGTATCGACAACATCGGCGGCTTCGCAGGTATCGCCGGATTTAAACGTACGCTCGATAACCCGGCCCGAGCGCAGGTTGCGCATTTTCACACGATTGAAGGCCTGGCCCTTGCCGGGCTTGACCATTTCGTTCTCGATAATGTTGTACGGGTCGCCATCAATCAACAATTTGACGCCGCCACGAAATTCGTTTGTGCTGTATGATGCCATCTGTTTTATCTCATTAAAAAAGCTGGCATATAATACGCGCCCGATGATGAAAATGCCAAAACCCGTTATCCCTGTTACGCCTGCCAGTAGCTGGCAGTCACAACTGGCGCATGCCGTAACCGATCCATTGCAATTACTGCAAATTCTGGGTATCGACCCGTCCCGGTTCCCGCAATGCCAGCTGGCTCACCAGGGCTTTCAATTAAAGGTGCCACAGAGCTACCTGGCCAAAATCAGGCCGGGCGACCCGAAGGATCCCTTGCTGCTACAGGTCATGGCCAATGCGCAGGAAATGACCCCGGCCGAGGGCTACACCCACGACCCGGTAGGCGATCTGGATGCGGTACGCACGCCGGGTTTACTGCATAAATACGCCGGGCGGGTGCTGCTGGTCACCACCAGCGCCTGCGCTGTGCATTGTCGTTATTGTTTTCGCCGCCATTTTCCCTATGAAACCCAGCAACCGGCACGACAACACTGGCAGGCTGCGCTTGATTACATTCAATCTCACCCGGATGTAACCGAAGTGATACTCAGCGGCGGTGACCCACTCAGCCTCTCGGATCAGAAGCTGGCGGAATTAATCGCTGAACTCGATAACATTCCACATCTCAAAAGACTGCGCATACACAGCCGGATTCCTGTCGTTGTTCCGGATCGTGTTACCCGGGATCTGATCAACCTGCTGGCGGGGATCCGCATGCAAAGCTGTATGGTGATCCACGCCAATCATGCGCAGGAACTGGGTGTCGCCGAATACCGTGTACTGCAACAACTAAAGCAGGCCGGAATAATGCTGCTCAACCAGTCGGTATTACTGAAAGCCGTCAACGACAGGGCAGACACGCTGGTAGCACTCAGTGAGCGTCTGTATGAATGCGGCGTATTACCGTATTATCTCCACCTGCTGGATCCGGTGGCCGGTGCCCGCCATTTTGACGTACCTCAGACTGAGGCGCTGGCACTGATGAACACGGTGCGAGCCAGCCTGCCAGGTTATCTGGTACCCCAGCTGGTACGTGAGACCGCGGGTGAAAACAGCAAAAAACCGGTATTTGGGCTATAAAGCAAACAGGTTATGAATCAGTCTAGAAATGTATGCCATCTGGCTGTTTTTATTAAAAATCTTAAGGTTATTCACAAACTAAGATAGACTTGCAACAACGAATATTTGTGCCGATGGACAACCCCCAGTAATGAAGCTCAACATCCCAGAACAGGTAGCCCCGAGCGGTGATGATTTTCCGACTCATCCACGCAAGGTTAAAAAATGGCTTGAGGGCCTGAAACAGGCCAACATGGGTGATTACACTCGCCTCATGTTCAACGGATTGCAGAAACTCAATCGCACTACCATAGATGCCGACCATCGTTTTGAAATTCTGGAAATATTGCGCGAACCCATGCGCCATATTTTCAACCAGCTACTCAAACAGTTCGTTAACCGCACACTGCCCCTGCCGGATAAAAGCCTGAAAATTGTCACGCTAAACCAGACATTACTCAGCGAAATGGCCATCGGTTACAAAATATTAATATTTGAAGCTTCCAACGATATTGCAAAAGTTGATAGCAAACATTTGTTGATTGCCTGCGAACGCGTGTTGCATTATTTTTCGGAAATGCTGTTGCGTTATAGCCAGATCTATACTGAACATCCCAAAGGCGCCTGGTGGGATATTCATCAGGTATATGCCTACGCGGAATTAAAACGCATACACCAAAAAACAGTGAAGGACAGCGAGCTTAAATCCGGATCCACAACTGTTGAAGAAATGTATAAACAGATTTTGCTGTTCTCTCTGGCACAACCCAATGCCATGCGCCAGAGCGACGCCGATCGCGTGTTTAAATCCATGCCAGACTGGGCGCAACGTACTGCCATTAGCATCAAGCCAATAACCAGTAATTCAAATCGTAATTATTGCGTACTGCTTAACAGTGATTTGCCACCAAGCTGCATTTCCAATGATGAAGTTCCTGATAACGATAATTTACGTACGATTAGCACCGCCGCATTAGTAAATTATT
>JACPVK010000309.1 GCA_016191795.1 Gammaproteobacteria bacterium | reverse complement strand
GCCCGTGCCGCACTCGACGAAGTCGCGCAGCTCCGCCCGGATGTTCGATAGACCGGCACTCTGCGCGCGTTGTCGCACCAGGCTCACCATGCCCGGCTCGATGTCCAGTGCGGTTACCAGGCCCCGTGACCGGCCGGCAGCAGGCAGGGTGAAGGTACCGTAGCCGCAACCGAACTCCACCAGGTTGCGGTCATCCCCCGGGGCAGGCAGAAGGCGATCCAGGATGCGCACGGGGTCGAAGAACGAAGCCCAGTAAGCCTCGTCGGGCATGCCGCTTTCGCGTCCTTTCATGGCTCGACCTTCGATGCTTGGCTCGCGCCGCTCAAAACACCAGCACCTTGTCAGCCGCCAGCGTTTCATCGGCCAGTTCTTTCATGCTGCTGCGGCGTGCGCCTTCGATAACGTCCGTGTCGGTAATACCGCGCGCATCCATACAGGTACCGCATAACAGTACCTGGCCCTTGCGTAGTACCGCTTTGAGCATCAGTTCCAGGTTGTAAAAACCTTCCGGGACTTTCTGGCCATGTTTGGCGCAACTCACGGCATCGGCCATCAAAAATACGGTGACTTCGTCATTGGCGGCAGCCAGTGCCTTGGCCATGCGCAGGCCATTAAAACTGCGTTCGGTGCCATAGGGTGGATCATTGAGAATCAGCAATGTACTCATGGTGTTGCTCCTCAGGTTAGTAACAAGTTTTGTAGGTTGGGCTGAGCTTAAGCGAAGCCCAACACTCCGCGATTCAAGTTGGGCTTCGCAAGCTCAGCCCAACCTACGGCTTAATTTGTTTCAACCGGATAACCGTTTTTGTTCCAGTCCACCATGCCCATTTTCACCACATGCACATCGGCAAAACCTTTTTGTGCCAGTAATTGCGCGGCCTGCGATGACATGCGATCGGTGCGGCAAATGGTAATGACGGGTTTTTCCAGATAATCGCCCAGCTCATTCAGGCGCTGGGGTAATTCGTTTAATGGAATATGGGTGGCTTGCGGAATGTGTCCCAGGTCGCCGTTGTAGGCATCCAGCGGGCGCACATCCAGCAGTAATAATTTTTCGCCGGCATCCAGACGCTGTTTGAGTTGATCCACGCTCACCATGGGTTTGCGGCGCAACATGCCAATGATGCGCGGTAAAAAACTCACCAGCGCCAGCAGCGCAATGGCCAGCATGATTTTCTGAATCATGCCTTCGCCACCGGCAATGGCTTCCTTGCCGGCGTAGCCGAGATAGGTGTAGGCAATGGCGCCGGGCAGCATGCAGATATATGTGGCAAGGCTGTATTGCGTAAAACTGATGCGGGTTAAACCCAGCGCGTAGTTCAGCAAATTGAAGGGAAACAACGGCACCAGACGCGTGAACGCAACAAAACGCCAGCCTTCATTTTCCACGCCGCTGATGAGTTGTTTCATTTTGCCGCCGGTTTTCTGCGCTACCCAGTCTGCGGCGAGATAACGCGCGACCAGAAATGAAAGCATTGCGCCAAGTGTGGCGGCAGTGAGGTTATAAAACGTGCCCAGCACCGGCCCGAACAGCGCGCCGCCAATCAATGTGAGTAATGATCCCGGCAGGAAAAATACGGTGCCAATGATGTAAATCAGCATGAACAAAATCGGCGCCGCCGCGCCGGCCTCTTGCAGCCATTGTTCCAGTGCCTGCGCATTGATTTGATCGCGGTAGACAATCACCGCAGCAATGCCTGCAATCAATACCAGCAACAAAATCAGTTTGGTAAATTTGTTTTTCATTCTTGTTCCTCTGCGTTGTCGTTCCACTGGCGGCGGTTAATGGCGTAACCGCTGATTTTTCCCTTGAATGGCATGGTCAACAAACCGGTGATCCAGGTGGCTTGCTGAGTGTCGCGGAATTTGCGAATGCCGATGGTCATGCCCTGATGGCCACCGCGCGGCTGATCGCGATAAGTGCCGAACAACCGGTCCCACCAGCTCAGGTTGAAACCGAAATTGCTGTTGGTTTCGTCGTCTTCAATGGAGTGATGCACACGATGCATGTCGGGCGTGACGATGAACCAGCGCAGCGGTGTATCCAGCCATGTCGGTAAACCCACATTACCGTGATTGAACATGGCCATGGCGTTCAGAATGACTTCGAAAATAATCACCGCGACCACGGGTGCACCCAGCACCACAATGGTGGCGAATTTGATCAGCATGGACAGAATGATTTCGAGGGTGTGAAAACGCGCACCGGTGGTGACGTCATAATCCAGATCGGCGTGATGCACGCGATGCAGCCGCCACAGCGCGGGCACGGCATGCACCAGCACATGTTGCAGGTAGATGATGAAATCCATCGCGACAATGGCCAGCACAATGGCGAGGCCGGTTGGCAAAGCATAGTAATTCAGCAGACCCCAGCCATGCTCGGCGGCAAAGGCGGCCACGCCCACCGCAGCGGCGGGAAAGACTAATCGCAATATAAAGCTGTTGAAAAATACCAGGCCGAGGTTATTGGCCCAGCGCAACGCCTTGGATACGGTGAGGGCGCGTTTGGGTGCCATAACTTCCCATATGGCCATGACAGCCAGCACACCCAGGAAAAATCCGAGTCGTATGGTTTGCTCATGTTCGGCGATGGATTCAATCAGGTTCATAACAGTCTTCTCCGGGGGTGCTTGTTAAAGCGATTAATCAGGCTATAATATTTCTTAAATCAAGTATTCAATTAATCACTTGAATAATAGATTAGTGGAAATAGCGATTATGTCAAGCGGAAACTTCAAACACGATCTCTTCACCCAGTTTGCCCGGGTAGGCAAAGCCATGAGCAGCGCTAATCGACTGGAGCTACTGGAATTTCTGGCTCAGGGTGAACGTAGCGTCGATGAGCTGGCGACGGTTTCGGGTATGACGGTGGCCAATACATCACAGCATTTACAGCAGTTACGTCAGGCAGGGCTGGTTATCACCAGGAAACAGGGGCTCAAGGTGCATTACAGCTTGAGCGGTGACGATGTCATCACCCTGTTTAATGCCCTGCGCAATGTCGCCGAACGCCATGTGGCGGATGTCGATCGCCTGATCAATACCTATTTAACCGTTAAGGACGATCTTGAGCCCATACCCCGCAAAGAACTTCTCGAACGTGTTAAGCAAGGGTTAGTGACTGTGCTGGATGTGCGGCCGCCTGAAGAATATGCAGCCGGTCATGTGCCGGGCGCTATTAATATTCCGCTAAAAGAACTTGAGAAACAGCTGAAACAACTCGATTCCGATCACGAAATTGTTGCCTACTGCCGTGGTCCACATTGTGTACTGGCATTTGATGCCGTCGCCAGATTGAGGGAAAAAGGTATCAAGGCGCGG
>JACPVK010000308.1 GCA_016191795.1 Gammaproteobacteria bacterium | reverse complement strand
TATGTCAGCCAGCTGTTTGATTAATACCTTGCGATGCTGGCCGGCAATCACCGGATAGCTGCCATCCGCCTTCCCCCAGCCATTATCGTGATGGCAACTGGCGCACAGGGGGTATATTTTTTTACCGTTCTCAATATTCGGCGCCAGCTCCAGCGCCCGAATTAATTCATCACTACTTGATGCAGCATCAAGACTGGCCACGCCGAGTAGTAATATCATTGAAATTTGAAGCCAATACTGTTTGAACATTGATTTAATCCTGTAGCTGTTAGGATGCCTTAATCGCCTGGAATTTAATTATGAAAGCCATTCAAAATACACTCGTGCTAGTACTGTGCCTGCTCATGGCATCACCGCTGCTGGCACGTGAACTGCGCAGTATCGAAGTCGACGACACCAGCATAGATTTACGCGTTTTTGGCGCCAATGGCAACAAGCTGTTGCTGGGTTTTCCCTGCGACGAAGGCAAGAGCGTTGCCGAAGAAAAAACCGCGCAAAGCCTGGCTGAAGATGGCATTGAAGTCTGGATGCCCGACATGCTAAGTGCCTATATGCTCCCCGATGTCAAAAGCAGCCTCGACAAAATTCCGGTTGAAGCCGTGGTTGCTGTCATCGATGCGGCCATGAAAACCAACAAGCAGGTGTATCTGATTGCCAGTGGCGTAGACACCGATCTGATATTGCGCGGAGCCGCTTACTGGGAACAGCAAAACAAACCCAAACTCGCCGGTGCCATTTTATTGTTCCCCCGTTTGTTCAAATCCGAACCGGTGCCCGGCCAGGTACCGGAATACATTGATGCCGTCGGCAAAACCCGTTTGCCGATGGTGGTGCTGGAAGGTGAACGCACCCCCAATCGCTGGACGATTAATCAACTCACCACCGCACTCGGCCAGGGCGGAAGCCCGGTGCATGCCAAATTAATTCCTTCCGTGCGCGGAGATTTTTTCAAACGCCAGGACGCCAGCGATTCGGAAGACATGGCGACCCTGCAACTCGACGGATTAATCAAGGCCAGTTTATTTTAGCTCGGGGGTACACAGCATCATGACTAGACGTATTTTTTTAATTTCCCTGTTGCTGACATTTGTCAGTGTTATTCATGCCAGTGAATTACAACCTTATACCGCCAGTGCAGCCACACCCGCATTAAAACTGCGCGACATGAATAACAAGGAACATGATTTAAACCAGTACAAGGGACAAATAGTATTAGTGCAATTCTGGGCAACTTATTGCACACCCTGCCGCAAGGAAATGCCATCCATGAATAAAATGATGACAAAGATGGGTAAAACCCCGTTCAAGATTCTCGCCGTCAACATGGGTGAAACCGAAGACGAAGTAAAAACATTTGTGAATGAAGTTAAACCGGCCTTCACCATACTCATGGATCCCGCGGGAAACTCGATTGCTGACTGGCGCGTGTTTGCGGCACCGTCGAATTTTATAATTGGCCCGGATGGAAAAATCCGTTACACATTGTTTGGTGGTGTGGAATGGGATTCAGAAGAACTGATTGCAAAGTTGCAGGCACTGGCGAAATAACGCACGACTGATTAACCAAAGGAGCGGTATCTATTTACTGCGATAACAGGATGAGATCTGGCCATGAGCTAAGCCAAAGATTGACGCGAAGGCGCTAAGACGCAAAGGTTTTTGTTTCGGCTCAGATGCAATGGGGTTGCCTCACTCGTTTTCAAACAAGATTCTACATCTAATGGCGCTGAGAAATGACAGCAAGCGATGCCATTTTCACACGTGAACAATCTTCCATACTGACCTTTTTTTGTCTTTGCGTTCTTTGCGCCTTCGCGTCAACGTTTTGCTTTTGCTGTTTTTATACACAATAGAGATTGTCAGCCCATAGCCTGGAACAACTACATTCGCGATATGTAATCCGCCACCGCTTCCATTTCCTTCGCCGAAAGCGATTTGGTACGTATCACCATGATCGGCTTGCTGTTCTTCTTGTTACCACTGCCAATCCACTGTATGCGGCGTAGCAGATACGCATAATGCTGGCCCTTGAGTTTGGGCACGAAATCGAGAACATCCCCCTGCGCCTGATCGCCATGACATTGACGGCATTTGGCTTCGTATAAATTTTTACCCAGCTCTAGCTGATCTCCACGACCTTTGCTGGTATTGGCATCACCGGCCATACTGGCAATATAGGCGCTCACATCGGCAATCGCCTGGGCACCACCAATCTTATCGGGATCCGCCTGCGCATACATTTCCGGATTATCTTCCTTTGACAGTGAACGTATATCAGCCATCTGCCGGATAAGCACTTTGGCGTACTGACCACCGATCACCGGAACACTGCCATCTTCCTTACCCCAGCCCTTATCATGGTGACAACTAACACACTTCGCATAAACCTTTTCGCCATTCCTGATATTGGGCTTCATATCATAAGCGCGCAAAATTTCATCCACGCCAGATGCGGCGCCAGGCCGGGACAACCCAAGAAGGCACATCAATAGAATCAGAAAGGAAATCCGTCTTAACATTATCTAACCCTGTAAAATATTATTGCATTTATCGTTATTAAGTATTTTATTGCTTTCACAAAGCCATATTAGTTTAGTACGCCACACTCTGCATGCAAGCCAGGCGGATAGTCGGATAAGGCACTGCCAGAAATGTATAGCTCGCCATATAGCCACACTTTCAATATGTACCGCTCTGCCACAGGGAAACAGCAAGCAATTGATTAGCGTGACGTGGTCAGGCCAGTAAATCTGATGGCAGCAAAAAGAACGTCGCCAAATGAATAAACATGCTCAGTTTCATGTATCAATTTTCTTAATTTTTTTCTTATTTTGGTATCTTCTGCCAGGTTAAACTCAATTCACCTTTTAATCACACATAAAAAAGGCGCGGTTTGCACCGCGCCTTTTTTACTTCAAGATATTAGTAACTAATTACTTGGCGCAAATCGCTTCCAGCTTTTTCGCACGAATAATCTGGCCTTCCAGTGAAGCTTCCTTCGCTGTTTTGCCATAAGCCACTGCCATCAATGTGCTGTAGTAAGTAACAGGAATATGGAACTTGGTGCCGTATTTGGCATTGATCTGATCCTGGTACACTTCTACGTTCATCTGGCATACCGGGCATGGGGTCACAATCATATCGGCACCGTGATCCAGAGCGGATTCGATAATACCTTTAACCAGTGCCTGGGATTTTTCCGGCTCGGAGAAAGCCAGTGCGCCGCCGCAGCAGGACACTTTCTTTTCGTAGTTGGGAATGGATTCGCCACCTAATGTCTCAACAAACTTGTCGAGATATTTTGGATTTTCGAATGACTCGCCTTCAATACCGAAAGGACGATTGGTCTGGCAACCCACATAGCCGGCAATCTTGATACCTTCCAGCGGCTTCTTCACATGTTTGCCCATTTCTTCGTAGCCGATATCTTCGATCAGTACTTCAACCATGTGACGGATTTTGGTTGCGTTCGTTAACTGCAAACCGGCTTCTTTCAAAGCGGTATTGGTTTCAGCCATCATTTCCGGATCTTGATGCAAACGTTCAGCGGTTTCACGAGTGGACAACCAGCAAGCCGCGCAGGTCGCTACGATGTCCTGGCCGCCATTGTGTTTTTCACTCAATGCGATGTTACGTGCCGACAATGCCAGACGCGGTAATTCACCGCCACCGCTGTAACCAATAGAAGCCGAGCAGCAGTTCCAGTCCGGAATGGTGTTCAGTTTGATGTCGAGTACATCGCACATGCTTTGTACAGACTTCAAATAATTGGATGATGATGCGCCCTCTTGTGAAGAGCAGCCGGGATAAAATGAATATTCTTTAGCCATGGTTTACTCCTCAGGGGGTTTTGAATTTGGCAATGCGAGCTGCTTCCAGCTCCTGCGCTTTTTTGATCATCGCCTTGAAACCGGATTTATCTTTGACGCTGTGACCACCTAACATTTCCATCGGGTTCATGCGTTTGGTTAACAACATGCCCAGACCAATGTTTTTCATTTTGAGTGAGGTTTTGATGCCTTCAACCAGACCGTTCATGAAATACAGTGACAAACCCAGTTTGAGTTCGTTAACGCGTCCGGTCACCATTAAGTTATCCCAGAATTTCTGTGAGAACTTCATGGTCGGCTGATTTTTTGGCGCCAGCCCCAGACGTTTGGCGTAATGTGCCAGGCCGTGCATGATGTGCGTGATAGGCAGTTCACGCGGGCAACGCGCAATGCAGTTGTAGCAGGAAGTGCACATCCACATGGAAGAGGAAGCCAGCACTTCTTCACGCTTGCCGGCGCGTATCATCATGAACAGTTCCTGCGGCGGATGATCCCAGTACGGGCCCAACGGGCACGAGCCGGAGCACACACCACACTGCATGCACATTTTCACCCATTCGCCTTCTTCAACATTGGCTTCCACTTCCTTGAGGAAACTGTTGCGGTATTGCTCAACCATTTGTTTATTCAGATCAGTCATAGTCGCACCTTAGAATTTGAATGGGCTCATGCCGACTTTGGCAACCGTTTCTGCCATGTCGTTGATTAGTTTTGGTACGCGGTCAACGTCGGTAATCGCCACCTCATAGGTTGCCACGCGCGCTTCTTCCAGGTTCAGGGTTTTGAGTGTATCGCCAATCTTGCTCATACGAACACCCGCAATTTCTGAGCCTTTTACGAAGTGACACTGGTAATCATCACCCTTCTGGCAACCCATTAACACCACGCCGTCATAACCGGAGTTGAGTGCATCTGTTAGCCAGATGGTATTCACCGAACCCAGGCAACGCACCGGTACCACACGGGCAAACGCACTGTATTCCAGCTTGTTTTGCGCCGCCATGTCGAGTGCCGGATAGGCGTCGTTTTCGCAGGCCAGTACCAGAATACGCGGCTTTTCAGAAAACTCGTCCGGCATATCCACGCCCTTGATCTGCGATCCAACGGTATCCACTGAATAGTTCTCGAAAGAAATCACACGTACCGGGCAGGCACCCATGCAGGTTCCGCAACGGCGGCAACGTGATTCGTTGAACTGCGGATAACCGCGTTCGTCTTCGTTAATGGCGCCAAACGGGCATTCCACGGTGCAGCGTTTGCACTGGGTACAGCCTTCTTTACGGAATGCCGGGAAGCTCAGGTCACCGGAACGCGGATGTGCCGCCATACCTTTGCCGGCATTTTCGGCTTCCAGTATCGCTTTCATGGCGGCGCCAGTGGCATCGATAGTGGCTTGCCAACTATCCATAGGACGACGCACCGGACCGGCCGAATAAATACCGGTACGACGGGTTTCATAGGGGAAGCAAATGAAGTGCGAATCGGTAAAGCCGTGTTTCAGATGCGGCAAATCGGTACCCTGACGGTAATTCAGGTTCAGGATGGATTCGACGGACACGGCAACTTCATGTGCGGCTTTGGAAGCGGCTACAGCTTCGGCATCATTTTTATCCGCTTCCATCGGTACGGCATATGGATCGGGGCCGGAGTTTGGCAGCTGGCCGGTTGCCAGTACAACCAGATCAGCCGGCATGCTGATTTCTTCATCCAGAATCAGGTCTTTAAAGTTTACAGTCAGATCATTACCGTTAGGCGCAACGCTGTTAACCACACCCTTGGTGAAAATCACGCCCTTGTTCTGACCACTGCGGTAGAAATCTTCACCGCCGGCACCCGGGGTACGCAGATCGGTATACATCACCACTGTGTCGACGTTCGGGTTAGCATCTTTAAAATACATCGCCTGTTTGATGCTGGCGGTGCAGCAAAAACCGGAGCAATACGACAAATGACCCGGCTTGGTGCTGCGCTGGCCGGCGCATTGTACAAACACCACGCTCTTAACTTCTTTACCGTCTTTGCGCTTGATCGGACCACCGTTGGCGGCTTTGGCCAGGGCTTCGAGTTCAAGCTGGGTAATGACGTTAGGTGTTTTGCCGTAAGAAAATTCGGTGAGGATATTGGCATCGAACGACTTCATGCCGCTGGCCTGAACAATGGCGCCAAACATTTTGTTCTGCACACTGCCGCTTTCCACGGCGATATCCACGCTGAAACGACCCGGTGCGCCATCGGTTTTGGCAACCTTGGCATTCAACATCACAGTGACTTTCTTGTTGGCGCTGATTTCAGCAATCAGGCTTTCAACCGAGGTATCTTCAGGCTGTGCATAGGGTGCTTTAGTCGGTACACGTCTGTGTAACTGCGCCATGACACCGCCAAGCTGGCCGGATTTTTCGATAATGGTGGCAGGGTAACCGGCCTTGGCTGCTTCCAGCGCGGCGGTCATACCGGAAATACCACCACCGACGACCAGAATTTCCTTGCACAGGGTTTGCTCACCGGAAGGCGCAGGCTGTTTCTGGAATTTGGATTCGGCACAGGCCATCCGCACATAGTCGTCAGCCATGTCCTGGGTGGTTTCTTTCGCTTCGGCTGTATCCGGGCGTACCCAGATCACACCTTCACGCAAGTTGGCACGCGAGATGGTTACGTTCTTGAACGCAAAGGCTTCTGCCTTGGCGCGACGTGAACAGGCGGCAATCACCACGTGATTGGTCTCACCACTGTCGATATCTTTTTGAATCATGGCAACGCCGTCGGCACTGCATAAAAAGTCGTGTGATTTGGCGAACTTGGCCTTGCCATCACGGGTAGCGGTGGTTTCCAGCTGCCCGGTATTTAAACGTTCACCGAGGCCACAACCTTTACAAACGTATGCACCAATTTTGATTTCATCAGCCACGGTTTAGCCCTCCATACCGGCAACACGGTTAATAACTTGAATGGCCTTGAGTGCACTAGCTGTCGCACTCTGTACCGCGCGGTTTACATCGAGTGCGTCACTGGCGCAACCCGCTGCAAAAATACCGCCGTTGGAACCATCGTTTTCAATGAAGCCGTGTTCGTTCACGGTAATCTTCACGCCTTCTGGCATAGCGCCTTTGATACTGGGCTCCATACCCACTGCCAGTACCACCAGATCATGCGCGGTGGCATAACGGTGATAGCCTTCGGTGTTCACACCATTCACTATCGGATTGCCGTCTTTATCCTGGGTAATGTTGGCAGGCTTGGATTTAATAAATTTCACTTTTGGATCGGCCTGAACTTTCTGGTAGAAATCTTCAAAGCGGTCGATGGCGCGAATATCGATGTAATAAATGGTGGAATTGCCACCTTCGATTTCGCTGACATAGGTGGTTTGTTTCAGTGATGCCATGCAGCAAATGCGTGAGCAATGCTTGAGGTAGTTACGGTCACGTGAACCGGCGCATTGAATGAAGGCGATGTCTTTGGCTTCTTTGCCATCGGATGGACGCAACACCTTGCCGCCTGTTGGGCCGCTGATGTCTTTCATGCGTTCGAATTCAACACTGGAAATCACATTGGGGAAACGATCATAGCCGTAGGGTTGAATCTTGGCGGCATCGTAAGGCGTCCAGCCGGTAGCGAAAATCACAGCCCCGACTTTCAGTGTCAGCACTTCTTCTTTCATGTTGAGATCAACAGCGCCGTATTTGCAGGCGGCCTTGGCTTTGTCAGCATCCGGTGTACCGATCATGCGCGGGTCGATTACAAAACGTTCGGGGTAAGCCATGCGATAAGGACGGTAGGCGCCCTTGTGTTTGTTCATGCCGTAGTTGTAATCATCGGGATATTCAGCACTAACCGCGCGTTCGCAATCACCACAGGCGGTGCAATTTGAGTTTACAAAGCGCGGGCTGATTTTGATGGTCGCGGAATAATTACCTGCGTTACCTTCAAGTTTGGACACTTCGGCCATGGTCAGCACAGTGACATTGGGGTTGCCCTTGACGCGACGCTGGTTGATTTCCAGGCCGCAGGTCGGGAAACACAATTTGGGAAAGTACTTGTAGAGCTGGGTAACACGGCCACCCACGTAAGCTCTTTTTTCGACCAGGATTACCTGCTTGCCGGCTTCAGCAGCTTCGAGTGCCGCGGTCATCCCGCTCACTCCACCGCCTACTACCAGGATGGTCTCATTGGTTGCGACTACATCCGTCATTGAATTTCCTCCGAAGCGGATTGATTTCTGGAAATCTGCAACATCCCCTGATTAACCATTTGTCAAACAGGGATATGTTGCCGAGTAATATTCATTATTTTTCTTCTATTAAGCGCACCTGAGTGCGAAAAATAGAACTCTCAGAGGGCTGCTAGGGTACTCCGATCTACATTTTTACTCCAGTGTAAAACCGGAAAACAAAAATCGAAGTTTCCGATGTGCAAATAGAAAAGATTTATGTGAGTGCGCCAGATGAGAATGGTTTGCAAACAGCCGCAAAATTAAAGATGGTAAATGATTTATTCAGGCTACAGATGAGCGCCTTTGTGGGTTGGCCTTCAGGCCAACGCTTTGTGTCTGATCAAGGAATAAGCGTTGGCCTGAAGGCCAACCCACAGAAAACAAACAACAACCCGCAGCAAATCCATTTGCGTTTATTCTGCTTTTATTTGCGTTCATTTGCGTAATAGCTGTAAAGCTTTTACCACTGACCCGCCTTCACGGCCCTGCCCTGCGGCTTGTGTGGATCAAACCAGTCCAGCTTCTCATGCAGCTTCACCACTTCACCAACAATAATCAGGGTTGGTGGTTTTAAATCATTTTTTCTGACCGTTTCAACCAGCGTTTCAAGCGTAGCAATAATGGTTTTATGTTCCGGCGTGGTGCCTTTTTGTACCAGCGCTACCGGCGTGGATGGCGGCAAACCATGCGCGATCATGTTTTTGCATAATTCCGGCGCGCCATGCAGGCCCATGTAAAACACGACGGTTTGATTAGGTTGCGCCAGTGCTTTCCAGTTGAGATCGATCGAGCCATCTTTGAGATGCCCGGTGACAAACACACAGGCCTGCGAATAATCACGATGCGTTAACGGAATACCGGAATAAGCCGCACAACCGGCAGCGGCGGTAATACCCGGCACCACCTGAAACGCCACACCATTCTCCGCCAGGGTTTCGATTTCTTCGCCACCGCGACCAAAAATAAACGGGTCGCCACCTTTCAAACGCAACACACGCTTGCCTTCCTGAGCCAACCGTACCAGCAACTGATTGATGTTTTCCTGCCGCATGGTGTGGTTGTCGCGCTCCTTACCAACATAAATCAGCTCGGCGTCACGTCGCACCAATTCCATAATGGCCGGCGCTACCAGCCGGTCATACACCACTACATCGGCTGCCTGCATCAAACGCAGAGCGCGAAACGTCAGCAAATCCGGATCACCAGGGCCAGCGCCGACCAGATAAACCTCACCCTTGAATTCGCCCCTGGCATCACCGGCTGCTATCGCCTTATCCAGCTCCGCGGCCGCCTCGTCTTCGTGGCCGGCAAATACCCGCTCGGCCACACTGCCTTCGAGTACTGATTCCCAGAACATGCGACGTTGATTCACATCGGTAAACCGCGCCTTCACCTTCTCGCGAAAACCATCCACCAGGGCGGCCAGTCGGCCGTAACCAGCCGGAATACAACCTTCAAGCTTGGTGCGAATCATGCGCGCCAGCACCGGCGAAGCACCACCGGTTGAAATGGCTATTTGCATGGGTGAACGATCAACGATTGAAGGCATGATGAAACTGCACAATTCCGGACTATCCACCACATTAACCGGTATACCGCGCGCCCTGGCCAGTTCTGATACATGCTGATTAACCATCCGGTTATCCGTAGCAGCGATGACCAGTACCGGCTGTTTGATATCTGCATCGGCAAAATCACGGGCAGCATGGGAAATAGCACCTGCTTTGAGCATATCTGCCAACTCATGGCTAAGCCGGGGTGACACCACTGTGACCGCCGCACCGGCCTTCAATAACAGCGATACTTTGCGGGCAGCCACCTCACCGCCACCGACGACCAGGCAGGGCTGTTGACGAATATTGACAAAAATAGGCAAAAAATCCACGTGGCTAACCTCGTGTTAACGGAATGTCGGGATTCTAGCAGCAGGTGATCGATGGTCTATATCTCTTTAGCAGAAAGCCCCGAACTCAGGCCATACCCTAGCGCAATCGTATAAGGCTCTACCAGACACCGGTCCATTCACCTTTTGTGTTCTAAACAAGTACCAAAAATTCACTATACTCGAATCAGGCACATAAAAAGTATGGTTGTAGTACCCCCAACAACCAAAACCGACGTTTGATTTTTACCCATTAAGCCAGGCAGGCACTTGATAAACAGATAACCACATTAATCCGGTAACCTGGGAGTGACGCATGAGTTGGTTCAGTTCGCTATTCGGAAGCAGTGAAAACAAAGAGTTCGCCAGTGTCGAAAAGGCCAGCGAGGAAATTGGTGGCCTCAATTTCAAAACCGCTCTGGAAGCGCATATCAAGTGGAAACAGCGCCTGAAAGGCGTCATAGATGGCACGGGCACCGAGGTGCTGGATC
>JACPVK010000307.1 GCA_016191795.1 Gammaproteobacteria bacterium | reverse complement strand
TGCGCCACACGTGTTTAGGTTGATTCTGATTCCCTTCTATCAGATCCAGATCCGTGTCGCCATCCACATCACCCAACACAATGGCATTTGTATTATCACTCCCAAGTGCCTGACCCGAATCAGCGAAGATACCCGAACCATTATTTCTCCATACTCTATTGGCCCCTCCAAAAACACCTTCAACCATATCCAAATCGTTATCGGCATCGATATCGCCAAGTACAATTGAAGAGGTAAAGGCTGCACCAAGTGACTGGCCTGAATTCGCAAACACACCCGCACCATTGTTGCTGTACACAAGATTGGGTTGATAACTATTTCTACCCGCGACAATATCCAGATAACCATCACCATCCACATCCCCAAGTGCAATAGTAGATGTCGAGGTAACAACAATCGCTTGATTAGCACTGCCGGGGAAAATGCCATTACCGTTGTTTAACCATACATTAATGTTGGCGGTGGTCGCTTCAACCATATCCTGATCACCATCAGCATCGACATCAGCCAGGACAACGGATGTTGTGGTGCCACTACCTATTGCCTGACCGGAATCTGCAAATGCAGGCGCTATATCAATGCCCTCAGCCGCCGCCGCCGTACGTCCCGTGTCAGGCGCAAATAAAATACCTCCGGATAAATTATCGCGGACGTTAAATCCGGATGGTGCAGTGCGGTGTAAGCGTTGCGGATCGAACACCTTGCCGATATGCAAATGACCATTGAAGGTAACCAGTCCGTTCATGGTGATCACCAGCTCATTGGAATGAGCACCTCTCGCAACAGTTGCGAAAGGACCAATGCTGTCACCCAGTACCGGTAAAATGAAAATGTCACTCGCAATACCGGTACGCAATTCCAGGTCTTTATCGAAGGGCACCACGATGGTGTCTCCATCATCCGGGCCGTTACTATCCGGATCGTAATACACTGCCGCACCTAACACCTGCGGCACATTGTTGATAATAAAATCCTGTGCAGAGTCCGCCGCATCACTAACATTGCCCACTATATCGCGAGCAATAATTCGCACGCGACATTGGCGGCAATCGTCAACAGTATTGGTATCAAATGTATAGGCGCCAATATCCGGCCTGTCATTGGCAATGAGCGTGAAGGTACTGCCTGAATCACGGGAAAGATATATATCCACCGTACTGGGGTTTGAATCATCCGTAATCCATTGAAGAGTTGCCTCACCAATCACCTGGTTATCGGCGTTATTAGTGTCGACAATTCCGGAAAGCGTTACTGCAGGCCTGGCTCTGTCTTCATTACCGCCAGAGCTGGATGAGCTGCAAGATTGAATGAAAATACCGACCGGAATGATTGCTGCGACAAAAAATAACTTTAAAATTCGATATATCATGACACACCCCTTGTAATTCTCTTTCTTGAGTTTCCAGATTCCGGCTTTATAACGGTTGATTAAAAGAAATGCGTTAAACCAAGATAAAGTGTTTTGAAGTTTTCCTTGTAACTTAAATCCAGCCCACCAAATACCACATCATCCTCAAAATCAAACTGATTGAGCTTTAAATCAATATTGTAATTGGTATCAGCCGATATTTTTCCTGCCCAACCTATACCCAGGCTCAATCCCACCGCACTACCTTTTATGGTTGACGGTGGCGGCGGCCCCACGACAAATGCACTGGTATCGACAAAAGGCTCGGATAACGCCACTTCACCATTCAGGCTGGCAATCGCAATACTGCCGCTCAGGGTGCCCTTATTCTTGTAATAATAACTTTTGCTGGCACCAATGTAATAACCATCACTGGTGGTACCAAACGAACTGTTATTGGCCGTGTAATGAGAGCGGGTTTTACCTGAGCGCATACCGACAAACACCGTTACGATATCAAAACCGTAACCTAAGGTTAGATTGGTATCTTCGCGGGAATAGAAGATAAGACCGTTGAGCTCAGCCTCGATATCATCCTTGATAGAAAACTCATTATTAAAGGTAACGAAGTAGCGATCCATGGCACCAGTTAAAGACAAGTCCAGCGTAACAAAATCAGGTGCAAAATCTCTGCCTCGTATAATGAGTTCAGACGACTTCTTGCCTATCGCAGCCTTGGCGATGTAATCAATTTCAGCGTATGCAGGTGAGGCAAAACAAAAAACAAAAAAAGACATGGCAGGTATGGCTGCCATTAAGCGGATAAATTTCATACAAAATCCTTTACATGCATTTATTATTTCACGGACAAGCAACAGATTATTGAACCCATGCTTGCGTGTATAGACTTATATATACTGCGTCCCGCATCGATATCCCTGAGCAACCAACACCCCGTGATAATATAGCCAGACTCCTTGACTGGCAAGCCTCCACAACACACCTACTTCTTTAATAATTTCTCAAACTGTTCAGCCGGCACCGGTTTGGAGATTAAATACCCCTGAATCATCTGGCACCCATGTTTTGCCAAAAATTCATATTGAACTTCAGTTTCCACCCCTTCCGCAATCACTTCCAGATTCATACTGTGTGCCATGGCAATGACAGCTTTGGCGATCGCACCTGTACCACCCTCTTTACCAATATCCATAACAAATGAGCGATCGATTTTTAATACATCAAGCGGAAACTGGTGCAAATAACTCAGCGAGGAATACCCGGTACCGAAATCATCCATTGATAAATTAACACCCAGCTCTTTAAGTTGGTGAAGCTTGCGTATCGAGTTTTCGGCATCCTGCATGGCTATGGTTTCAGTGATTTCAAGATCAATACACTTCGCATCAAGTTTATATTTCCGCAATAATTCAGGTACCTGATTTATTAAATCATCCTGTGCAAACTGGCGTGCCGACAAATTAATGCCCACACGCAACAAATAACCCATGCTTGTCCAGTAAGCCGTTTGACGAATTGCTTCTTCAAGAACCCAGCTACCTAACTGACGAATCAAACCGGTTTCCTCAGCCAGTGGTATAAAACGAATGGGCGGAATTAATCCATGCTCGGGGTGATGCCAGCGCACCAGCGCTTCCATACCCGCAATGTTGCGTGTAACAACATCTACCTGTGGCTGGTAATGCAATTCCAGCGCCTTGTTATCAATAGCGTTACGCAAATCATTTTCCATACGCAGGCGATCATGTACGCGACGGTTCATGTCGCTGGTATAAAAACACTCCTGATTTCCACCCAGTGCCTTGGCCTTGCGCATAGCCGCATTAGCCGCCTTGATAAGCTGTTCGGCTTCGCTGCCATCATCGGGAAACAACGCAATTCCCATGCTAACACTGAGATGAACTTTTTCATCCAGTATTTCGAATGCTTTCTCGTGTAACGCCTGTCGAATATTGCGAATAAGATCGTGCAACAGATTTATGTCTGGCAAGCTCTCCAGCAAGATAGCAAACTCATTTCCGCCAATACGTGAAATGGTGTCACCTTCCTGTACATAACGATGTAAAAATTCCGCGAATAAAACCAGCAGCATATTGCCTGCATCGTGCCCCAGGGTTTCGTTCACCAGAAAAAATCGATCTATATCGATAACCAATATTGCAACCTTGGAGCCCGAATGTTCTGCCACTTTTAATGCATGCGACAACCGATCACTTAATAAAATCTGATTGGGCAAATCGGTGAGCTGGTCATGAAACGCCTGATGTAAAATCATATCTTCAGCACGTTGCATCGCCGTTATATCCTGAATCGTCCCCATCACATAGCGGGTGCGTCCAGCTTCGTCGACCACCACTTCAGCCTGTTGATATACATAGCGTTCGGTTTCTCCGATTACCTGGATGCGATGGCGTATTTCAAATCGCTGGCCCTTGTTACGCGCATCCATAAAAGCCTGCTTTACACGATCACGATCTTCCTCAACAACAAACGGCAATAATTCGGCAAATCCAAATTGTTTACCGCCAAGATTAATCCCCAGCATTTCGAGCACACCGGGCGGCAAATAAAACTGATCACTGCGCACATCCCAGTCCCAGTAACCCAATCGTGCCACTTGCAAGGCATGGCGAATGCGTAGCTGATTTTTACGCAACTCAAAATCCATATCACGTGTGCGTAATGAATAACGCACACGCTGACTGAACAGACTCCAGTTGATTGGTTTGGTAATAAAATCGGTGGCGCCGGCGTCAAACGAGCGATCGACAGACGTCACATCATCTAGCCCGGTGAGCATGATAATCGGCACGGTGCGCTCGGGGTCGAGCTTACGCATGGCACTGCAGGCTTCAAACCCGTCCATCATCGGCATTAAGACATCCAGCAACACCAGATCAGGATGCAGCTTGCGAAACATTTCCACACCTTCAGAACCATTGGGCGCTTCCACCACGTCATAAGCCTGATTTTGCAGTGCCTTTTTAATCAAGCTACGAATGACCACATCATCATCCACCACCAGCATCAGCGGTGTTTCACGCTCTGCCATGGCCAGTTCGATGTGCGAGGTATCATTCATAACAAGTTATTATTTTCCTGGATCTATCATGACGGTCAGCAATTATGTTTCAACTCGCAAATAAAAGACTTGTCGCAAAGACCGCAAAGACAGACTCGTATTAAAACTGTACGAAACATAACCTTACAAACCTTCGCGTACTTTGCGTCTTTGCGTCAACGCTTTCACACTTTTTAGTATCACATCCCGCGCGCCAGATCTTTCTTGATATCTTCAATGGCTTCTATGCCCACCGAAATCCGTATCAGGCCATCCGCAATACCGGCCTCTGCACGCTGTTCGGGTGTTAAGCGGCCATGCGTTGTCGTGGCCGGATGCGTAATGGTGGTTTTGGTATCACCCAGATTAGCGGTAATTGAAATCATGCGCGTGGCATCCACCAGTTTCCAGCCAGCCTCTTTGCCACCTTTTAATTCGAACGACAAGATACCGCCGAATCCGCTTTGCTGTTGTTGCGCCAGCGCATGTTGCGGGTGACTTTCCAGCCCCGGGTAATACACTTTTGCCACGGCCGGTTGTTGCTCCAGCCAGCGCGCCAGCTGTAATGCATTATCGCAATGCGCTTTCATACGCAGCTGCAATGTTTCCAGACCTTTGAGAAATACCCAGGCATTAAAGGCACTCATGGTTGGACCGCAGGTACGCAGAAAACCGTACACATCGGTACCGACCTTATCTTTTTTACCCAGCACCGCACCGCCCATGCAACGACCCTGACCATCCAGATATTTGGTCGCTGAATGAATCACAATATCCGCGCCCAGATCGATTGGGCGTTGCAACACCGGCGTACAAAAACAGTTATCCACCGCCAGCAAACAACCATGCTGGTGCGCCAGTCTGGCCAGCGCCGCAATATCGGCAATTTCGGTTAACGGATTAGACGGTGTTTCCAGAAAAAACAATTTGGTATTGGGTTTAATAGCCGCTTTCCAGGCAGCCAGATCCACCAGATCAACAAAACTGGTTTCAACACCAAACTTGCCCATGAAGCTGGTAAACAACACCGTGGTGGTTCCAAAAATACTGCGCGATGAAACGATGTGATCACCGGCTTTCAACAAGCCCATGCAGGTCGCCAGAATCGCCGCCATGCCGGATGCCGTGGCAACACAGGACTCGGCTCCTTCCATGGCTGCCAGTCTTTGTTCAAACACGCGCACCGTTGGGTTGGTAAAACGCGAATAAATATTACCCGGCTCGGTACCGGCAAATCGTGCAGCTGCTTCGGCTGCCGAACCAAATACAAAACTCGATGTGGGAAAAATCGGCTCACTGTGTTCATTTTCATGCGTGCGCACCTGCCCGGCACGTACCGCCAGTGTCGCCAGTTCATAGTCTTCAAATTCGTTCATTGCAATTTCCCCGGGTTCAATAATGTCGACAGCACAACCTGTTTCGACCAGATTAAATAATTCGATAACATCGCGGTTACGCATTCGTATGCAACCATGTGACACCGGCGTACCAATCAAATGTTCTTCAGGTGTGCCATGGATATAAATATAACGATCATGGGTGTCGACATCACCACCCGAATTGTGCCCCGGCTCCAGACCCGCCAGCCACAATATACGACTGGTAATCAAATCCTCCGGCAATACCGCCTGGCTACGCTGCAAATCTGCCAGCACACCCTGCGGCTGGCGGCCAATAAACACCTCATTGC
>JACPVK010000306.1 GCA_016191795.1 Gammaproteobacteria bacterium | reverse complement strand
TGCTGCTCTGCCAGGTCAAGTAAATAGGTGGTGTAGATGTATTCCATATCAAAGGGCGGATCCTTGCGCATCAATATGATATCCAGCTTGCCAAGTTCTATATCCTCGGCCTGGCCCAGCTCAAACCAGTGTTGCTTGTCATCAAACACCCTGAGTAACTGGCGATGGCCGTAAACACGACTATTATTCAGGTACAGGTCCTGAGGCTGCATGTAATGAATCTGCCAGCCTTTTTTCTGGGCAGCCAGCAACATGGCGAAGCTGCTGTCTTTGTATACCTTGATGGACTCTATTGGGTCCATGATGATACCGAGTTGCAAGCTCATGAGATGGTGCTCCGAATGCGTGCAGGGAGGCCTGATTGTGTATGAATTAGGGTACACAATGCAAGAATTCATATATTAATCAAAGTCTTGTTGCAATCTTTTTAGGACAAGACTTAATTTTTTGGCGTAACTGGCTTATTTGATGCAGGTTTTGTTTGCGTAAGCCAGGTACTTGAGCTACATTTCTGACTGATTAACTATCAGTAACCAGCCTGATTGGGGATAAACGGGGCAATTATGGCAGAAGATTCCGCTGGCGTAGCCGGTTTGAAAGTGATGGTCATAGACGACAGCAAAACCATCCGCCGAACCGCTGAAAATCTATTAAAAAAAGAAGGCTGTGAAGTTGTCACGGCAGTTGATGGCTTTGAAGCCCTGTCCAAGATTGCAGAGCACAAGCCCGATATTATTTTCGTCGATATCATGATGCCCCGTCTGGATGGTTATCAGACCTGCGCCCTGATCAAGCACAATCGTACATTTAAAGAAACTCCGGTGATTATGCTGTCGAGCAAGGACAGTATCTTTGACCGTGCGCGCGGCAGAATCGTCGGTTCAGAACAGTACCTGACCAAGCCGTTTACCCGCGAAGATTTAATCGGTGCCATAAAAGAACACGCTAAACAACGGCACTAATATTTTCGGAGCCAGCCCGTAGTCTGGTAAAGGTGTTTGGAGAAAAGATATGGCTAATATTCTCGTCGTCGATGACTCGCCCACAGAAGTACATGTGTTTCGTACCATGCTGGAGAAAAACGGCCATAGCGTCGTAGTCGCTCAAACGGGTGAGGAGGGTATTGAGAAGGCAAAACAGGTCAAGCCTGATTTGATATTGATGGATGTCGTGATGCCTGGCATTAACGGTTTTCAGGCAACGCGCCAGCTGGCCCTGAATGAGGCCACCAAATCAATCCCGGTAATTATAGTGACCACCAAAGATCAGGAAACCGACAAAGTCTGGGGCATACGACAGGGTGCAAAGGATTACATCGTGAAACCAGTGAAAGAAAAGGACCTGATTGACCGGGTCAAGGCAGCATTGGGCCGTTAACTGATCAAGCTTATGCAAGATATCTTTAAGAGGTTACAGGACACAGATCGCAAGTGCCGCGCCAAAGCAGCCGAACTTGCGATTCTCAATAGAAAAAAAGGTGATTGGGTAGGGATAGGTTTTCGAGTGGGTGACATTCGTCTGTTATCCAAGATGGGTGAAGTGACGGAAATTCTGGATATGCCGGAGTTCACCCGGGTTCCTGGAGCCAAGCCATGGGTGGTTGGCATAGCTAATGTGCGCGGCAGTTTGTTGCCATTAATGGATATCCAGGGTTTTGTTACCGGAGAGGCTTTAAAAAATCGTAAGGATGGACGTGTGCTGGTAGCCAATTTGCGCGGTACGCATACTGGTCTGGTTGTCAGCGAAATATTGGGTTTGCGACATTTTTCACTGGATGAACAGGCATATGAATTGCCGGAAATTGCCAATGCATTTAAACCATTTATCAAACAGGCATTTCATCGTGAGCAGGATTACTGGCCGGTATTCAGTTTACAGACATTGATTGAAGACGATCGTTTTTTACAGGCGGCATTGTGAGTTTAAAGTTGAATCAACACTATTTAAGATGTAGCGCGAGTCGGGAGAAGAAAAAAACATGAGTGCACTAAAGCGAAACCCGTTTGCTAAGGGTGTGATCAGCAAACCGATTCTGTTACTGGGTATAGTGCTATTTGGTTCCATTCTGCTTATGGGTGGTAGCTTGTGGTATGCCGCCAGCGAGCAGACATATCAGCAACAATACCTTGAGCTGGTTTCAGAACAAAAACTGTTATCCCAGCGTATTGCAACTTTCTCGCTGGAAGCGGCGGCAGGCAAGGAAACAGCCTTTGCCCAACTGGAAAAATACCGCACCCGTTTTGACGAAACCCTGAAAACATTTGCCAACGGTAATCCCGCCAAACAATTGCCACCGTTACCGGATTCGTTAGCCGAGAATCTTGTTAATGTACAAAAAGTTTGGTTGGGTGACGGCAAAAACACCAACGATGTTAATGCCTATCGCAATAACGTCAACCGTATTCTCGACGGTAAAACAGCTATTTCGGAAGTGGGTGAGTTCGTATTGGTAATCCAGGAATTTATTCCCCAGTTGCTGTCGTTTTCAGAAGAAGTGGTCGATTTGCTGGTTGAGCGAAATGCCAACTCGCACCAGATTTTCATGGCCAGTCGCCAGTTGATGCTGGCACAGCGAATTGAAAATAATATGAACCGTGTACTGGCCGGTGGTGAGGGCGCTGCAGCGGCAGCCGACCGTTTCGGCCGTGATGCTTCACGTTTTGGTAGCGTACTGGAAGGTATGTTGAAGGGATCAAAAGAGTTAAGACTTGATGAATTTAAAGATGAAGTGGTACGTAGCAAATTACGCGAAGTGGCCATGTTGTTTAGTTCCGTGAGTGATCACGTTGAAGCCATTCTTGAGTTATCACCGGATTTGTTTGATGTTAAAACCGCTGCTGACCGCGTTGAAAAGCAGGGTGCTGCATTGTTGATCGAAACTGAAAAACTCGAACGCGAAGTGGTGGCACATGGTGAAGTGCTTGGCTATGTGCGACTGGTTGGCTTCATATCCGGTGCAGTTGCGGTGGTGATGATCATCATCGGCGGTATCCTGATGGTGCGTGACGCCGGTGAACGTGAAGATGCGGCACTGGAGCAAAATCGCAGAAATCAGCGCGCGATTTTGCGATTGCTCGATGAAATGGCCAACCTCGCGGAAGGTGACCTGACTGTGCATGCCACGGTAACAGAGGAAATTACCGGTGCGATCGCTGACTCTGTCAACTACGCGATCGACGCCTTGCGTAACCTGGTAACCACCATTAACACCACAGCGGTGCGGGTATCGGGATCGGCCGAAAAAACCCAGTCAACGGCTTTAAGACTTGCCGATTCCAGTACGCATCAGGCGCGTGAAATTGCATCAGCGAGTGCGGCGATTACGGATATGGCGGATTCCATGGAATCGGTATCAAAAGAAGCTATCAGTTCCGCCGAAGTTGCGCATCGATCACTGGAGATTGCACAGAAAGGTGCATCCATTGTACGACGCAGTATTCAGGGTATGGATACGATTCGTGAACAGATTCAGGAAACATCAAAACGTATCAAGCGACTTGGCGAATCATCACAGGAAATCGGTGACATCGTGGGTCTGATTACTGAAATTGCGGATCAGACAAACATTCTGGCTTTGAACGCGGCAATCCAGGCATCAACAGCGGGTGAAGCCGGTCGCGGTTTCGCGGTGGTAGCGGATGAAGTACAACGACTGGCGGAACGTGCCGGTAACGCAACCAAGCAGATTGAGGCGCTGGTTAAAACCATTCAGGCGGACACCAACGAAGCAGTTAGTTCAATGGAAGCCAGTACATCGAACGTGGTAAGTGGTGCCAAGATGGCAGAGGATGCGGGCGAGGCCTTGATTGAAATTGAAAATGTATCGAACGAACTGGCGGAATTGATTCGTGGTATTGCGAATTCAGCCAGCCAACAGGCTTCTATCGCGATGAGCGTATCCAATACCATGAACGTGATCCAGGAAATTACTCTGCAAACGTCAGAAGGTACAGAAGAAACATCTGCATCGATTGGCAAGCTGAGTGAGATGTCTAACGAGCTGCGTAAATCAGTAGCGGGCTTCAAACTGCCTGACTCGGGTTCGCAGGTAGAAACTGTAATTCTCAATGGTTAAGCACGCATTGAGTATCTGAAGAATGCCAATGAATACAGAGGATACTGTTGAATATAATTCGTTGCGTTGGGTCAAGAAAGAACTTGATCTGATCTTGCACGAGGCCCAGGCATCGCTTTCGGCTTATGTCGAAGACACCAGTGATGTCGATAAACTCCGTGAGTCTATTGAGCACTTGCACATGGTGCAAGGTACTCTGCAGATGGTGGAGTTGTATGGTGCTGCGCAACTTGCCGAAGAAATGGAATATGTGGCTGCGGCCATTCTCAAAGGCGAAGTTGAAAAAACGGATGATGCCTACGATGTATTGATGCGCGCCATGTTGCAGCTGCCAGATTATCTGGAAAGCCTGCAAGCCGGCAACAAAGATGTACCCATGGTGTTGCTGCCATTGCTGAATGACTTGCGTACCTCCCGCAATGCCAGTCTGTTATCTGAAAATTTCCTCTTCTTCCCGGATATTGAAACACCAACCGAACAGGCTGGCGAGGCTGTTCCAAAAGTTCCGTCGGGTCAGTTGTTGTCTCAGGCCAAAAAACTGCGCCCGCATTATCAGGTTGGTTTGCTTGGCTGGCTAAAAGGCCAAAAACCAACCGCCAGTCTTAAGCGTGTACAGGCGGTGCTGAGTGAGCTGGAAAAATCCTCGGCCGAAGCCAGTACTCGTAGATTGTGGAGCATAGGTGCGGCTTTAACGGAAGGTCTGTTAAATGATGCTGTCGACGCCAGTGTTAGCGTAAAAATGCTGATGGGGCAGATTGACCGCAATATTAAACGTTTAATTGATATGGGTGAGGCCGGTTATGCCAAACAGGTGCCTGCCGAGCTGTTAAAGAATCTGCTTTATTACATAGCGCGTGTAAACAAGGATTCAACGCGTGTTAACCAGATTAAACAAATTTACCATTTAGCAGATTTGTTACCCGGTGATGCCGAGCTGGAAGAGGCGCGTTCGGGCCTTGGCGGTTTAAATGTCGAGCTATTACGTACTGTCTCGCAAGGTATACGCGAGGATTTGCTGGAAGTAAAAGATGCGCTGGAGATTTTTGTACACAGCGAATCAAAAGATGCAGATCGCTTAACCGGCATGCCTGATTTGCTCAGCAAGATTGCCGACACACTGTCTATGATCGGTTTGGGCGCAATTCGGGAAAATGTACTGGCACAACGTGAAAAAATTGCCCGGTTACAAACGGCTAATCCAAAAGCTGTTGAAGATGACGTGATGTCGATTGCCGGTGTGCTGTTGTCCGTAGAAGCACAACTCAACAATTTTATTGCCAGCCGCTCCGGTGTAGGTGAAAAAGGCAGTCAGCAACGCTTTACTGATCTGGCATCGATGCCGGAAGGTGAATATGTAGAGGTGCTGAATGCAGTTATTCGCGAAGCCCTGCAGGCATTTAGTGATGCAAGACAGGCAATTCTTGGCTACCTGGAAAATCCTCGTGATACAGATTTATTAAAATTAGTGTTGAAGCGTCTGGAAGAAGTTCGTGGCGCCATGTTTATGTTGCCTATACAGAAACTGGAGCCGCAGCTGGATGCGTTGACTAATTATGTGACACAGGCATTACTGAACGGCGGTCAGACACCCAGCCGTCAGGCGCAGGATGATCTGGCAGATGTTGTGACCAGTATTGAATATTACCTGGAAGCAATACACGAAGGCCGACCCGATCTGGATTTGTCTTTCACCACGGGTGAGCGTGCTGCCGAACGCCTGAATAAATTGATTTCTGCACCGCCCGCTGCCGATAAAAAAG
>JACPVK010000305.1 GCA_016191795.1 Gammaproteobacteria bacterium | reverse complement strand
TGCCAACGGGTATACCCATGCAGCGTTTTACCCATGGCCACGGTGCCGACTTTCGCTGTTGTTTCGCTATACCAGCCGAGCGTCCGGTTGCCCTGTTTGTCGGCCGGCTGGGGCATGAAAAAAATGTCGGTTTTTTATTGCAGATGATGCAAATAGCGGTACGCACACGTCACGACTGGATGCTGTTAATTACCGGTGAAGGCCCGGCGAGGGAATCACTGCAAAAACAGGCACAACAACTGGGCCTGCAAAATAATGTACAGTTCATTGGCTATCTTGATCGCAACAGTACGTTGCTCGATGCCTATGCCGCAGCTGATGTGTTTGTGTTTGCATCACGCACTGAAACCCAGGGCCTGGTATTGCTGGAAGCCATGGCCATGAATTGTCCGGTGCTGGCGCTGGCAGAAATGGGCACGGTAGATATATTAAAACCGCAGCGCGGTTGCATGATTGCGCAACACGACCCGACTGCCTTTGCAGCCAGCCTTAATCAATTAATAAATAATCCGCCTCTGCGTCAGCAACTGGCGGTTGCAGCGCGCACCTATGCACAGGAGTGGTCAGATACCGCCATGGCGGCCAGGCTGGCGCAGCTTTATCGCCAGATGGTGAACGGTGAAGCCCTTGCAACGAATACACTGACTGCCGTGAAAAATTAATATTGTGGATATTGTGTTGCAACGGCAGTAATCATTCAGGCAATTCCATTTTTATTTTGGCGGATAGCTGTCCAGAATTTCTTTCACAATACTGTTAATCAGCTTCTCGCTGTCTTCCGGCGTACCGGCATCATAAAGTCGGCGACTGCTGGTGCCGCGCCATACCAGCTGGCCGGTTTTGACAGACATAAAATCAATCGTTAATACGCCCAGATCATGTGATTTCACATCCGCAGATGGCACGGTGTAGCCAAGGCCCAGTGCACTGCGGTTGCCACCAAAGCCAAACATCATTGATACGCCGGAGTTATCGCTAACAATTTCCTGTTTCACATCAACACGATATGCAAGCTGTATATCTGCGCTGGCGGTCTGTTTATTAAAGCCCCTGGCCAGCATATTTTGTTCAATGGCGTTGATGATGCGTTTATCGACCAGCGGGCTGTCCAGTCGTGTATCTTCCGTAGATTTGGTGGATTTTGGCAACAGGCTGTAGCTTTTGATGGCGCCAAAATTGACTGACTTGTCGTAATCGACAATGACATTGGTGGAGCAGCCTGACAGGGCTACTGCAATGAACACAACGCAGAGGTGGGCGGATAATTTGAGCATGTTGGTTGCCTTTCTATATAACGAATTAACGCTATACCATAACCCGATTTTTAGTGTTGATGTAAATCAGTCAATTATTTTCATGTGTGGCAGCGCCGACGTTGTTGCGCGTATCCAGTCATGGCATGATGCCGAGCATACCATTTCTTCCGTTAGCCCGGGGTCGATTAAATGCCTATGTCTAAACCACTTTTCATGATGTTGATATTGTTCGCAGTACCGCCACTCGCACAGGCCGGTTTGCTGGATTACTTAAAGGATATCAAACAAAGTGTCACCAACGAACCTGCGACAGGCAGCAAGTCAATATTATCGGAAGCAACTATCGCAGATGGCCTGAAGCAGGCGCTTAATCAGGGCGTTGAGAAGTCAGTCAAACAACTGGGCAGGGAAAACGGTTTTCTTGGCGACGCCAGTGTCAGGATTCCTATGCCGGGTACGCTTGGCAAGGTCGAATCCGGTTTAAGAAAAATAGGGCAGGATAAAGTGGCTGATAATTTTATCAACACCATGAACCGGGCAGCTGAACAGGCCGTGCCTAAAACCACCGATATACTCATCCAGGCCGTGAAAAACATGACCTTGAAAGATGCCATGGGTATTCTCAACGGCGAGCCGGATGCCGCCACCCAGTATTTCAAGCGAACCAGTACACCCGGATTACGTACGGCGATCAAACCGATTGTGCAATCAGCAACCAGTTCTGCAGGCGTTACCGATAGTTATAAAAAAATGATCGGCAAGGCAGGGTATCTGGCAAAGTTTGTTGATCCCAACAGTCTGGACATCGACCAGTACATTACCGACAGGGCAATGGATGGTTTGTTTTTGAAAATAGCGGTTGAAGAAAAACGTATTCGTGAAGATCCGGTTGCGCGCACAACCGATGTATTAAGAAACGTGTTTGGCAGTCTGGTAACGAAATAGCCCGGATATTTCATTAAAATCGAATCCACAAAGCGTCGGCCTGAAGGCCGACCCACAAAACACTACTACTGGCTGTGGGTTGGCCTTCAGGCCAACGCTTTTCACCTGGTAACCAGTTGCCACCATCACTGTCGGCCATTCTCATCTGGATAAATACAAACATTTGCGCTTTTATTTGCGTGTATTTGCGTTAAGTCTTTTCTGTTTTGGTGAAATATTCAGGCCTGGGAGCCTCTGATCAAGTCAGACAATACTATTTCTTTCGTCATTCCCGAATGCTTTTGTCGGGAATCTCAGCGATATTTCACGGAGATTCCCGACAAAAGCATTCGGGAATGACGCTGAATTATTTGTGTT
>JACPVK010000324.1 GCA_016191795.1 Gammaproteobacteria bacterium | reverse complement strand
CGATCTAGCGACGGCTGCTGACGTGAAGATGGTTCGCCTTCACGTGCGGCCGGTTTGGTTTCGTCACCATTACCCAGCACAGCCTTGATTAACTTCGTGAAAAATCCGCCACCTGATGCAACTTTGGCTTCCGGTTTAACCACAATCGGCGCCGGCGTCATCGGCTGCACACTCTGCACCGCGGCGCGTTCCACAACGATCTGTTCTTTACGTTCCGGAATATACGGGCCATCACCGGCCGGTGATGCCAGTGCATAAGACGGTTTGTCCTCAAAATTACGGGTTTCGGATACACGTACCCGCGTCACTTCGTAATGCGGTGTTTCCAGTGCGGCATTTACAATAATGGAAATTTCCACGCCGGTGCGGGTTTCAATTTCCAGAATCGCCTTGCGTTGTTCATTGAACAGATAAGTCGCTACTTCCACCGGCACCTGCACAATCACGCGCCCCGAATGTTCTTTCAGCGACTCTTCTTCGGCGATACGCAACAACGACAATGACAAGGACGCCACACTGCGAATCGTGCCCTGACCATTACACCGCGGGCAGGGACTCTGGGTAGATTCACCCAGTGACGGACGCAAACGCTGACGCGACATTTCCAGCAAACCAAAACGGCTCAGGCGGCCAATTTGCACACGTGCGCGATCCATCTTGAGCGCGTCACGCAAACGGTTTTCCACGGCGCGCTGATTTTTCTGCGCCATCATGTCGATAAAGTCGATGACCACCAGACCACCCAGATCGCGCAAACGCAATTGACGGGCAATTTCGTCGGCGGCTTCCAGATTGGTGTTGGTGGCGGTGTCCTCGATGTCGCTGCCCTTGGTGGCGCGTGCCGAGTTGATGTCGATAGAGACCAGCGCTTCGGTATGATCGATAACAATGGCACCGCCGGAAGGCAGGCGCACTTCGCGCTGAAATGCCGATTCAATCTGGCCTTCAATCTGGTAGCGGTTAAACAGCGGCACCGATTCCTGATACAGCTTCAGCTTGCGCTGAAAATTGGGCATGACCTGGGCGACGAAACCTTCGGCTTCCTTGAAGACATCGGGATCGTCCACCAGAATTTCGCCAATGTCATCGCGGAAATAATCACGCAAGGCGCGGATCACGACATTGCTTTCCTGGTAAATCAGGAATGGACCCTGACGGGCACCGGCGGCCTGTTCGATGGCCGACCAGATTTGCAGCAGGTAAGTCATATCCCACTGCAATTCTTCCTGGGTACGGCCGACACCGGCGGTACGCACAATCAGCCCCATGCCTTGCGGCACCTCGAGCTGGGCAATCACTTCACGTAAATCCTGACGATCTTCGCCTTCGATACGCCGCGATACACCACCGGCACGAGGATTGTTTGGCATCAGCACCAGATAACGACCGGCCAGACTGATGAAGGTGGTTAAAGCGGCGCCCTTGTTGCCACGCTCTTCCTTATCCACCTGCACCATAACCTGCTGGCCTTCACGGATAGCGGACTTGATGTCGGGACGCGAGTCAGCCTGCAGGGCCTGCTCGCTGAAATAACTGCGGGAGATTTCCTTGAATGGCAGAAAGCCGTGACGCTCGGCGCCGTAATCGACAAATGCGGCTTCGAGGCTGGGCTCAACCCGGGTGATAACACCCTTGTAGATATTGGCTTTCTTCTGTTCTTTGGAGGGAACTTCTATGTCCAGATCGTAGAGACGCTGACCATCTACCATGGCCACGCGGATCTCCTCTTTCTGGGTTGCGTTGATGAGAATTCTTTTCATTGATTAATAGACCGGATGCTGTACGCCAGCCGGCAACACCGGGTATCCGCGCATAACGACTGACAACGGAGGGGGTATTGCGCACAGACACAATCAGGCAAACGATCACCACACAGCTGCCCCGAAGAGCGCTGTGAGCGATGTTTATCAGACTATGCAGGATGGCGAGATTCATAATTACCTTGGAATGCCCCTGAGATAGCAACTCAGTGACACCCTGTGTTTTTCCGAAATTAGGGCTTCGGACTCACCCAGATTCATACCCGGTTTGTAGCTCGTGGGCATGAATCAGAAAACTGTTCAGGTACAGCAATCGCTGCCCTTGTATCGTATTTCTGCCTTTATAACTGTAGCCGTTCACTGGCAGACTGCCTGGAGAAGAAAAATTTCCAGTAAAAATAGTCCTTTAGAAACCTTTAAGGCCCTGAGAGTTTTGCAAATTGCGGCTGGCGGGTCAAGTTTTGGTATCAAATGGCGTAGCAAATACTTGCAGATGGCCGTCGCCATGACTGCGACTGTACGCCATGGACCCGGAAACCATATCGACCAATGTGCCGATCCAGGTAGTTGATAGCATTCAGAATTGATGAGAATAGAGGAACACTACCAGTTCACCACCAATCTTGACGGTACCGGTGGTGACCGGTGTCAGGCTGGCATCCAGGTCGAGTAGCCGATATTCAAGGCCCAGATAATCCGCATTAGAAAGCTTTAGTCTTAGCCCATAAAAGTAACTAAAACCCATATCGATACTTTGCACTTCGTAAGTACCCAAAAAACCCAGTGTGGATGCAGTCAAAGTTAATTTTGTGATGTACAGGCCGGCGCCAGCACCGACATATAATCTGACAGCCCCGGCAACATGACTAAAACGCCCGTGTAGTGCCACGCCAAACGTACTCAGACTCATATCATCACTGACAACTGTAAAGGGATCACCACTGACAGCAGGCGGTGTCGCATATTCCCGGAATATAGCCAGGACATCCGGACCCCAGTCAAAATAGTTGCTGTGTACAAGCAGCAGGCCCATACCAAAACCAAATTCTGACCCGGGGTTTTCCAGTTCGCTGGCGGTAATTTCTGCATCAAAATCACCGAGGTAAAAATATACATCCTTGATGGCCGGCAAAGGCGATGAGGTTTCGGCTGTTTCAGCCATAACCAGCCCGGGTGACAGGGACAGACCACAAATAAAAATCGTTACCAGCGTGCGTGTAAAAAGCATGGTGTTTTGCTCACTGAGCAAGACGTGTTGGAGCATGCTAGGGCAGAAAAAAACGTGGGGTATTGCTCCGGCACAACAAAACCACACAAGTTATGGCCTGCCGGTAATCAGGATGGCAGCGTATGAACCAGAATTATCGGGGGTATCGTTTTAGCTGTCGCGTAATCGATTCAGGATATCGTGCAGGGTATAAAAATGGCCGGCACGCATATAGCCGGCCACAATACCCACCTTGAGGCTGATAGCACGGCCGTCATGCCCCCAGGTTTCCACCCAGTAATGCGGCACACCATCCAGGACATGCACCACCGCCGGCTTGCCATCGCAATAAGATGCCAGGTGCGTCTCGCGGGTGTTCATATGCATGAACGCCGGCATGAAGCCAAAGCTGGCTTCAGTGTATACCGCTCTGCCGGACAATTCCGACACAGCAGCTTGCTTGTTTGCCGCAGCGTGACCTTGCATGACAAGTCTCCCCTATATTGATAGAGGTGTCGGCGCAGCCAGCCAATACTTTAGATGGTGTTGTGAAATTTAAGTGCGTGTATAAAAAACGAACACTGAACGATGGGAACCATGCACGCATGTCATGATCACAGTCCGGGTGTGATCAAAGATCGCGAGCCATCGCCTCACAAATGGTTTGCATAGCCTGACCATAAGCCTCAATCGTGTCATGCATCTCCATGCTGGTAGCCATGACATTAGCTTCGTATAGACGCTGGTTGATACGTAACTTAACCAGCACCTGGGCCTTGCCGGATTCCAGCACACGCTCGAAGGATTCAATAACCGGTGTCCATTGTCTGGTCTGCAACGTTATGTCCGTCATGTGTTCGGCACCCGCGTAGACCAGACACGTCGATAAATAAGATTGCGTCAGTTTTGCCGGTGTTTGTGACCAGAAATGATAATCGTAGCGCTTGAGTTCCAGGGGTCGCGCACTCTCAACAAATAACAGCGCACGTTCGTTATAAATACCGTCCGCCCGAACCGACTGAATAGTAACCGGCACTGCCGTGACAACCGGTTTAGCTGCCGGCAAGCGATAAAAATGATCAGCGGGTATATTGCCGGCAGAAAAACCACAGGCCGTTAACATCAACGCCAGCACTACCGTCCAGATCTGTTTCATTTTTGCTCCTCCACCAGATCCACTGTCGGCTTGCTACCCAACAACACACCGGGGTTATTGCGTAACTGTCGGGTAAATTCGTTCATATTGCGACTCGATGCATCCAGGTTGTATAAAATGGCATCCATATTTGTTGTAACTGATTCAACTGAACGATGCAGGTCGATGACCGTCTGGCGTACATCTGCATCATTATCCTGCAGCAGATTATCCGCACGCCTGAGCACATCCTCCAGCCGGGTATTAATACTTGCAAAACCCTGGCTCAGTTTAAGCATATTTTCACTGGCTTCGTCGGCATTACGAAATGCATTATTTAAATGCGTGCGATTGGTGTCATTTAACAGCACGGCAAGTTGATCCGCTGTGTTATCCAGTTTTTTAATCAGCACACTGGCGTCACCGGTCAGCGAAACAATAGATGTATCCAGTTCATTGCCAATCGAATTCACCAGCGTCATCAGGTCCACTGTTTCGCGTGATGAAATGGTGGCGCCAGGTTGCAATAAAATCTGCGACTTGCCTTCGGTAATTTCAATTTGCTTATCTGCGATGACACCCGGCATAATGATTTGCGCAATACTGTCTTCAGGAATTTTCCAGCCACCCTTTATTTGCAGATGTAATTTATAGCGTGTTTTTCCCGCATCAACCAAAGGCTGCACATCGTCTAGCTGACCAATCGGAAATCCGCTATAGGTGACTGCGGTGCCGCGCTTGATACCGGCGACATTATCAAACACGACATAATAATCTTCAGCGCCTGCCACCTGCCCGGTAACACGGTAAAACATGGCAAATAATACCGTCAGAATAATAAGTATAAATACGCCAACAGCAAAATAATTAATATTATCTTTTTTCATGGGTGTGATTATTTTCCAGTCAATCTCTGCATATATTCATCGACATTTATTACATCCTGTCTTGGCTTGCGGTTTAACAAATTATGAATGCGTTCAATGTTGCTATTTCGCACTTCATCTATTGTGCCGCAAATCAATATTTCGCCCCTGTCCAGCACCGTAATCCGGTCTGCAATTTTGAACGCACTCTCCAGCTCGTGAGTTACCACAACAATGGTCATATTCATGGCATCCCGCAGTTTTAAAATCATTTCATCCAGTTCAGCAGAAACCACGGGGTCCAGTCCTGCCGAAGGCTCGTCAAAAAACAATATTTTGGGATCCATTACGATCGCACGCGCCAGTGCAACCCGCTTGATCATGCCACCAGACAATTGTGATGGCATTAAATTTTCAAAACCGGCCAGATTCACCACTTCCAGTTTCATGCGTGCCATGATTTGCATGGTGCTGGCATCGAGATGCGTGTGCTCGCGCAATGGCAGCTGAATATTTTCACCCACCGTCATCGAACCAAACAGAGCGCCACCCTGAAATGACACGCCCATGTTTTTGCGCATGTCATGCAATTCACTGTGTGACATGCCGGTAATATCTTTTCCCAATAACCGGATATGACCGGAAACAGGCGTATTTAATCCCAGCAAGTAACGCAACAGCGTGCTCTTGCCGGAACCACTGCCACCCATTATGACCATGATCTCGCCTTTTTTAACTGAAAAATTAATATCTTTCAGTACCTGACGATCACCGTACCAGGCATTCAAATGATCAACCTGAATCACATCTTGCAGTTCAGTATTTTGCGTCATATCAGCGTGTCAGAAAAAAGGTAAAAATCATATCGGCAATCACAATAAAGCTAACCGACAGAACCACCGCGCGAGTCGTGGCGCGGCCAACACCTTCGGCACCACCGGTTACCTGAAAACCGTTACTCACACCAATCAGGGCTATGATGGCAGCAAAGATCACGCTTTTAATCAGGCCCTGCGCAATATCCCAGGCGCGCAACACATCAAAGCTGCGCTCCATATAAGTCAGCACCGCAATATTTAATTCCATGGAACTGTAAATTGCACCGCCCAGCATTCCCATCAATATACCCAACACAGTCAGCGCAGGTACTACTATCACCATCGCTATTAAAACAGGTGCCACGATATAGCGCACCGGATCTATACCAATAGCACGAAGCGCGTCAATTTCCTGAGATTCCATCATGGTACCGATACGTGCAGCAATCGCCGAACCGGAGCGGCCGGCCACCACAATGCCGACAATCAACGCCGCAAACTCACGGGTAACAGACACCGCAATACCCAAAATAACCTGACCTTGCGCACCATAAGGCTTGAGTGTTTCCAGACCTTGTATCGCCAACATGGTACCAACGGCCATACAAAGGATTGCGACAATAGGAACTGCCATGACACCAATTTGCATAGCCTCATGAAACACATGTGCCATACGCACCGGCTGATGCCGTAGCTGACCGAGAAAAATCCAGCGCAAGGCTTCAAACAACAAAACAAACACATAACCCAGCTCGACAATAGCTGCGGTAAAAGTCATGCCTACCTGTGTGGCAAATTGTTTCATTGTGAAGCCAGCGCTGCGTCAATGGTGTCAAAAATAGGAAACACTTTATCCAGCCGCGCCAGGTGCAAAACCTGCATCGCAGCACGACTCACGCCAACCAGCGCAAAGAACTGTTTTTGCTGGCGCGCCAGTTGAAAACCTTCTACCAGACTGGCAACACCGGAACTGTCGATGTATTCCACCAGCGATAAATCTACCAGCAGATTTTTATTCTGCTTCAGACATTTCAGGATTTGTTGCCTGGCAACCGGTGAATAATTCAAATCCACTTCACCCGTCAGGGAGATCACCATAAAACCGTTTTTTTCTGTTTCAGGATATTTCATCACTGGATCTCTTTGTTTTCGTTTTTATAGCAGGGTATGACACATTCCGTTTCTTAAACAATACGTTTACGCATCTGTAACATATTGCCAATACCATCCATGCCATCCAGGTATTCCACACTGTCCATCATTTTATGAATAAGATGCACCCCCAGACCACCGGGGCGAATATCTTCCAGATCGCGAGATTTGATATTATTTCTGTCAACGGAATTTGCAAAATCGTGAACTCGAACAACCATATCCTCACCATCCATCCAGAACTCAAGAATCACTTCACCGTCTTCTCGCGCACCGTAAGCATGTTGAATGACATTCATACAGGCTTCGTTTATAGCCATTACCATACAATCGATATTTTCCGCAGTACAACCCATGCGTTGGGCCAGAGCACGCACGGTATCGCGTACCGGCTTTAGTTTGTCGGCCCTGGATAAAAAATGTATGCGTTCCAGTAGTTGCATGATTTTATTTTTCTAAAAGTAAAATAGTGACGTCATCCCTGAGCGGTGACTCGGCATTATGTTGAATGCGTTTCACGATGCGCTCAATACGTTGATGCGATGTTAGCTGCTCCGGCAGGGTGGCAATGGTTTTAAATAAACCACTTAACCCGAGCGTCTCGCCGCTTTCAGTGTAGCCTTCGGTAACGCCATCGGAAAACATGTAAAGACTATTGTCGCCCAGATTCAATACAATTTCAGGAAACACGGTATCCTCGATAACCCCCAGGGGTGGCGCTGCGGCTTCGATTTCGCGCGCCAGTCCCTGCGGGGTAAACAGTAATGCTGGCGGGTTACCGGCATTAACCAGTTTCAACAGGCCGGTTTTTGGATCATAAATTCCGGCAATCAGGGTGACAAACATGCCATGAATAGAGGTCTCGCACAATTCGATATTTATTTGCGCCAGTAGCTCGCCGGGATGATCAATACGTTTACCCAGACCACGAAACAAACTGCTGGTTTTAGCCATGAGCAACGCGGCATTCACCCCCTTGCCCGAGACATCACCCAGATTAAAATAAATTCGGCCATCTGGCAGGGTAAAGTAATCATAAAAATCGCCGGATAAATCCCGCGCGGAAATATTAATGCCGGTTAGCGGAAAGTGTTCGCCCATATCGGGTGGTAATAAACTGCGCTGAATTTCTCGCGCCAGACCCAACTCCTTATTCAGCTCGGCAGCCAGCCGATCACGTTCATCCAGCGCCTGTTCCAGACGCAAGGTTAGCTCCTGGAAATTGAGATTATCTTCCGAGAGTTTGATATTGGCTTCGAATAACACCTGCGAAAACTTGATATGCTCCTTGATGGGGATACCTAACACAATCGAAGTCAGGTCAATTTCATCAGGAATGGCCGCCAGCAGCTCTTCAGTACGAAATCGCTCCATTTCAAACTCTTCAGAGAGAATCTGCCGGCAACGATTAATCACAAAATTTTTATCAACGGCGACATAAACAGCCGCCATCCAGTCGGCACAATGCAGCACCCTGCATAATTGCGTGTCGAGCTCGGATGATTCAAGCTTGTCACAGCGATGATGTGCCAGTACCGGCCTGGCAATTATTTCCTGCAGCTGCCATTGCTGGCAAAATAATTCCATCGCCTGATCATGATTCATGTTAAAAATATTGCGCTCCATGCTATAGCGTGCATCAGGCTCGCGCTTGCGAAATTCTGCCCACAGCATACCCTTGTTAGGACTGAGCAAAAACAATAACAAAAAGCCCACATCCTGTAACAACCCGGCGGTAAAACACAGGCTGGCATCCAGGCCAATTAATTCGCCAATCATGCGTGCGCTCACCGCGCGTCGCAATGAGTCTTCCCAAAACAACATCTGGTCGACACCACGAATCCGGATCGCACTCAATGTCCGATGCACCACCAGACACAACATTAACTGACAAACCCGCTCAAACCCGGCCAGACGTATGGCCTCTTCGACGGAATCAACTTTGGTGGTGAGATTAAAATGATCTGAATTAATTACCGCCAGCAGGCGCCCGAAGAAATCCGGATAAAGTTGTTGCAGCTTAAGGAAAGACGCCTGATCAAATGTATGATTAACGTATAGCTGGAGAAAATTCCGCGCAATATCGGGAATGGCGGGTATGTTACTGGCGTGTATGCGATCATCTAGGTTAACGTAGGACATAATTGTTTATCGTTATGTGCAGCGCAGATTGCGGCCAGCAACTGGTCTGAGTATAGTCAGCGCCCGGCAACCTGGAAGTGACTGCTGTCAGCTTTACCTTTATTTAGCAACATCGTATTGATATGACGTTGCCAACGTCATGCATCACGGAGTTCAGTTTTGTTCAGTACCCTCATTAATATGTTTGCTCTCATCGGCCTGGGCCTGTTATGGTCGTGGGTTAATCCCTCGCGCATGGACAGCACCACCATACGCAAGGTACTGACAGATACCGTGTATTTCATTTTTTTGCCGGCGCTGGTCATGAAAGTTCTCTGGCAGGCCAGTCTGAATATGGATTCGGTCAAAATCGCCCTGATTGCCGCTGTCTGCGTCATCAGCGCCCTGCTACTCAGCCTGTTCATTTGCCGACGCTGTAAAACCCAGACCCAGGTCACGGGGGCTATAGTGCTGGCCGCCGCCTTCCCTAATGCGACCTACCTGGGCTATCCGGTATTGACTAACGCACTGGGTAACTGGGCCGGCACCGTCGCCATTCAATTCGATTTATTCGCGTGTACGCCGCTGCTGTTGACCATCGGCATACTGCTGGCGGCACACCATGGCAACACTGGTGAAAAACCGCATCCTCTGATGTTGCTACTCAAAGTACCACCCCTGTGGGCAGCACTGCTGGCCACCAGCCTGAATCTGCTCGGCGTTGCGCCGGTGCAACAAATGATCGATTTATTTGCCATCATGGGTTCGGCCGTGGTGCCTATCATGCTGTTTGTCATTGGCCTGGCACTTAAACAGGGATTTAAAGAAACCCGGCACATGAAAACCGTCATCCCGGTTATTGTCATTCAATTAATATTCATGCCGCTGGTAGCTTTGGCCAGTGCCTGGGCCTTGCATCTGCCCATGGATTTACGTCATGCCGTGGTTCTGGAAGCCGCAATGCCCAGCATGGCATTGGGTGTGGCGTTGTGTGATCGGTATGGATTGAATACGGGGATTTATGCCGCGGCGGTAACGGCTACAACATTATTGAGTTTGTTTACGTTGCCGATGTGGCATGGGTGGATGACGTAGACACTCACATGTGCATTCATCATGCTGGAGAAGTATTACTCCCTCTCCCCTTGCGGGAGAGGGAGCAATGCCTTACCGCTATGGCGCGATACCGCCAGACTACAATTCCCCCAACCGCCGAATATGCGCCACCACACTGCGCCCCAGTGAGGGCAAGTCATAACCGCCTTCCAGTGTAGATATCACTCGCCCGTTACAAAATTCTGTGGCAACCGTTTTAATAGCTGTTGTCACCCATGCATAGTCTTCATCCTGCCATAGCAAACGCGACATATCATCGTCTGCATGCGCATCAAAACCGGCTGAACAAAAAATCAGTTGCGGTTTGAATGCCTGCATTGCCGGTAACCAGTAATGGTTAACCGCCTCGCGCATGGCAGCACCGTTCGACATGGCCGGCAGCGGTACGTTTACAACATGTGTACTGCGGGTATCGGCACCGCAATAAGGATAAAACGGATGTTGAAAAGTTGAACACAACAACACGCGTTCATCGTGCTGAAAAATATCTTCCGTACCGTTGCCATGGTGCACATCAAAATCCGCAATCGCCACACGCTCCAGTCCATACATTTGCATGGCATGTGCCACACCCACGGCAACATTATTAAAAAAACAAAACCCGGTACCGCGTGATCGCGTTGCATGATGTCCCGGTGGTCGCACACTGCAAAACGCGCTGTTCACCTGATTTTGCATGACCAGATCCACCGCCAGAACCAGCGCGCCTGCGGCATGCAAGGCAGCTGGTAAAGTATGCGGATTCAGCACCGTATCATCATCAAAATACCGGTAACCCCGTTGCGGTGATGCATCGAAGACGGACTGCACATAGTCTTCCGTGTGCACACGCAACAGTTGCTCACGCGTAACCGTCGGCGCTTCATAACGTGTGACCAACTTGTCGACACCGGAAGCCTTTAATTGTTGCTCAATGGCACGCAGGCGTTCGGCGCATTCGGGATGCCCTCGCCCCATATCATGAAGTTCGCAGGCAGCATGGGTGATTAATGCAATTGACATAGCGGTATGGTTCAGTTGTTGAATGCATTCATTCTAACCAATAATGCATACGCACAAAAAACAAAACCCGCCTAACCTGAATATTTCATCAAATTGATCACAGCAAAAGCGTTCGACTAAAGTCGAACCCACAAAAGCTGTGATAT
>JACPVK010000323.1 GCA_016191795.1 Gammaproteobacteria bacterium | reverse complement strand
CGACTCGCGAGCATGGTTTTACCCGTACCCGGAGGGCCGATCATGAGCATATTGTGTGCACCTGCGGCGGCAATTTCGAGTGCACGTCGGGCACGATGCTGACCACGTACTTCACTCATGTCGGGTGTGATGGGCGGGTTTGAACTGGGTGTGGCAACGGGTGTCGTTAACTCGCCCTGTTTTTGTAAATAGCGGCAGATTTCAAGTAAGTGGTGTGCGGCTCTTACGTCAACATCGGAAACCAGTGAGGCTTCCTGTGCACTGAGCACAGGTAATACCAGTATATGTCCAGAATCCCGGGCACCGAGCGCAGAAGGTAGCGCACCGTTCACAGGCCGCAGTTCACCACTGAGTGCCAGCTCACCGTGAAATTCATGCATCTTGAGGGCTTCCAATGGTATTTGTCCGGTGGCGGCGAGCACACCTAATGCAATGGGTAAATCATAACGGCCACCTTCCTTTGGTAAATCAGCTGGCGCCAGATTAACCGTGATACGGCGCATAGGAAATTCGAAAGCAGAATTGATGATGGCAGCGCGTACCCGGTCGCGACTTTCGCGTACGGCCGCTTCAGGTAAACCGACGATAGAAAACGCAGGCAGGCCTGATGAGATATGTGCTTCAACAGTAACGGGGAGTGCGTGGATTCCGTTCAGGGCTCGGGTGTGAACTTTGGCGAGTGTCATATTGGCTTCCTTTCCAATCATGTGATGTCGAATAAATGCGAGTGAGGAAAAAACGATCGTGTTCGGGTTGTTATTTTTCCAGATCTTTTAGTTGTTGCTCAAGTTGCTTAACCCGTATCTGCAAGCGGTCAAGTAATGCTGTTTGTACATCAAACTCTTCCCTGTTTACCAGGTTCATTTTACGCAAGCCACTTTCCAGAACAGCACGCATATTGGATTCGATATCTCGCTGCATGAGTTTAGCGCCGTCGGGCAGTACGCCCAGGAGCTTGTCCATCAAGTCATCAAGCTTTCTGTGATCGATCATTTGGCTAGTCCAGGAAGGTTGAGGAATATTACCTTAAAGGTATGCACCTGGGTTGTGCAAGGGTGCGCACTGCTATGGTGCAGCTGAGCCAGATCGGCGCGAGTTTAGTGCAATAAAGCATGGGTTAACCGCTGTAAATGACATTAGAAAATCCTGTAAATGTTTGAATAGTTGGCAAATATTCGGATTGGCATGGCAAGTGCTGATGGTCGTCAAGAATTTCGTTTTTATTAATCTGACGAGGAATATTAAAACCGATGACTACGCAAATTTTAATAAACGCTGTTTATTTGAACAGTTCAACAACCGGGAGATAGTGATGAAACTCGTAACTGCAATCATCAAGCCCTTCAAACTGGATGACGTGCGCGAAGCACTATCCGGTATTGGTGTACAGGGCATAACAGTGACTGAAGTCAAAGGCTTTGGTCGTCAAAAGGGTCACACCGAACTGTATCGGGGTGCTGAGTATGTGGTGGATTTTCTGCCCAAGATGAAAATCGATGTTGCTATCGATGACGCCATTCTTGATCAGGTTGTGGAAGCCATTCGTAACGCAGCCAATACCGGCAAGATCGGTGACGGAAAAATATTTGTTTATCCACTCGAGCAGGTCATACGTATTCGTACCGGCGAAAGCGGCCCTGATGCCTTGTAATTGAGCCAATGAGGAAAAAAGTCATGAGTTTATTTAAACGTTTTATTCCGCTGGCCCTGTTGATGGTCAGCCTTTCGCCTGCGCTGGTATGGGCAGAAGAACCCGTTATGGCAACAGAATCGGTCGCTGTTGAAGCACCGGCAGAGGTTGCTGTCGCCGTCACTGAAGAAGTGGCAGCACCGGTTCCGGATAAAGGTGACACCACCTGGATGATGGTTTCGACCTTGCTGGTTATTCTGATGATTATCCCGGGTGTCGCACTGTTTTATGGCGGTCTGGTACGCGCCAAAAACATGTTGTCTGTCTTAACCCAGGTAATGGCCATTTTCTGCATGATCTCGATCTTGTGGGCGGTATACGGTTATTCGCTGGCGTTTGGTGATGGCGGTAGCATGAACTGGGTGATTGGTGATCTTTCCAAGCTGTTTTTGGCAGGGATTACGGCAGACAGTACCGCAGCAACCTTTACCGATGGTGTGGTGATTCCTGAACTGGTGTTCGTCTCTTTCCAGCTGACTTTCGCCGCCATTACAGTTGCACTGATCGTGGGTGGTCTGGCTGAGCGTATCAAGTTTTCAGCCCTGCTGGTGTTCGGTGTGTTGTGGTTCACTTTCTCCTATCTGCCAATAACCCATATGGTGTGGGCAGCCGGTGGATATTTGTTTGAAGCAGGCGACCTGGACTTTGCCGGTGGTACTGTTGTGCATATTAATGCCGGTATTGCAGCCCTGGTTGGTGCCATCGTGTTGGGTAAACGTATTGGTTATGGCCGTGACGCCATGCCACCGCATAGCCTGCCTATGACCATGATCGGCGCCTCGTTGCTGTGGGTTGGCTGGTTTGGTTTTAATGCCGGCTCCAACCTTGAAGCTAATGGTGGTGCAGGCCTGGCCTTCATTAACACCATCCTGGCAACGGCTGCTGCCGGTATGTCGTGGATGCTCACTGAATGGTTATTGCGCGGCAAGCCCTCCATGTTGGGTGTGGCCTCTGGTGTAGTAGCTGGTCTGGTTGCAGTAACACCGGCGGCGGGCCTGGTTGGTCCTATGGGCGCTATCGTACTGGGTGCTGTTGCCGGTGTAGTTTGTCTTTGGGGTGTTACCGGTCTGAAGAAGATGATGGGCTACGATGACTCACTTGACGTGTTCGGTATTCATGGTATCGGCGGCATTATTGGTGCAATCGGAACAGGTATCTTTGTTTCGCCAGCACTGGGTGGTGTAGGTGTGGATGGTTACACCATGGGTGGCCAGGTAGTTACCCAGGCTACCGGTGTGCTGATTACCATTCTCTGGTCTGGTGTAGTGAGCCTGGTGGCATTCAAGCTTATTGATGTAACCATGGGCCTGCGTGTTGCAGAAGAGCATGAGCGTGAAGGTCTGGATACAGCCAGCCACGGCGAACGTGCTTACACTAACTAGTAAAGCAATGTAACGGGCGGGTTTCCCCCGCTCGTTATTGAGTAAGAATAAAACAGTTTTAAATACCAGCAGTTGACTCCTGCAGGTTTTGTGGTCAGGCCGGGTAAATCCCGGCCTTTTTTTATTTCCCGCCCGGGTGATATCATGGTTTGAAGTTTGCCGGGTAATAGAAAATGAAAATCAAATTTCCAACATATCTTTTCCTGTTTCTGTTTACAACATTTGTATATGGCGAGATTTTTAAATGGGTTGACGAGCAGGGTCACACCCATTACGGGGATAAACCCAATATTGACTCTTCCGCAACGCAGCTAAATATTCCCGAACCCCAGGTCAAAAAAGAATCACCAGATGTGCAAGATCGCGATGAACGTCGTCGACGCCTGGCTGACGTTATGCAGGAAGACAGACTAAAGAAAAAAGAAGAACAAAAGCAGGCGTATGAGAAAAAATCTGAATTGGATAAGAAATGTGTTTATGCAAAAGATCAGTTGCGGCGCTACGAAGAATCGGGATATTTGTACAATTTAGACAAGGACGGAAATCGTGTCCATTTGCCTGACGAGCAGCGAACTGCAGCGATTAATGATTTGCGCGCGCAAATTAAAACGCATTGCGAAAATTAAAAAAACGGCCTGTTGAGTCAACCTCATCAGGCCGTAAGCCACGCGATGCCCTGTTTATCGAGCTGTTGCTAAAGAGTGAATCACCTGACTGAGTGCATGATTGAAGATTGAATGGTCTGCAATCACACGAGATTTACCGCTACGTAATTCTGCAACAAATTCCTCTGCATCTTTTTCAATGCCTTTTACGCCAAGGCGATCAACGAAGACCAGATGTGCGTCTTCAGTGACAATGACAGATAATTTAAAGCGGCGAACCGGGCGATTGTTGCCGTCGAATACTTCAAACCATACACCCGGTTTGATTTCTGTTGGCAGTCGGGCAATTTTTTTCTTGGCTATTAACAGCCTTTCATCGACATGATCGCCGTCGGTAAATGCGTCTGCAGAGGCAGCAATATTCAGTGTGGCAGTGTTTTGGAATTGCGACTCCGCAAGCATGTTTTCATAAGTGCGGCTTAAAAGCTGTATCGCGCTATATATGTGTTCCTTGCTCTGTTTGGTTTCGTCTAAAGCCTGTTTAATGGCATAAACCAGTTGTTTATAGTTGCCTTTGAGAAATGCCCATGACTTTTCGTTGTTTATTGGCTGCAAAGAATTAACCAGGCGTCTAAGCAGTGTTACCGACTGTTTCCATTGCGCACTTTCCTTACCGAAACGAATGCAGGCATGAAACATCAGTGTCGACCAGAATTTTAGTATCAAGGGTTGAACACTTTTCGGAATAATTTTGCCAATCATATGGAACTGTAATTCGGCCATGACCAGTTGGCGCGCATGTTCCTGTCTGATTTGCTGACGGGTTTGAACTTCGTTGAGTTCCTGTTTTTTCTTTTCGATGTCGGTAAGACGGCTTAGTGAGGTTAGTGCAGTGTTAAAGGTCGAAATATTGGTATCAAAACCGCGTAACAATTGTTCAACAATCAGTTCCATGGTTTGATAAACAGTGCTGTTTTTATCTTCTATACCAATACCTATGTGTGCAATGGTATCCAGTACATGGCGTGCCGAGTGTTTTGGGTTATAGAAAAACTTGAGATCCAGCAATGCGGTTTTGATGATTGGGATCTGTAATCTCAGCAGCAGTGACTTAATGGCGTAGGTTATGTTGGGGTCACGCAGGAATGCACCAAATATCATTTCAACGAAATCAATGGTGCGTCCATCAATCTGGTTGACTGATTTTGTCATAATCGCACCACCCTGGCTTGCCATCTGATTTAGCAGGGTGGTTTTAAATGCGTTGGTGTTGATGTTGACTGCCTGGCCTTGTTTGAATTCAGGCCTGTAGCCCAGTTGCATTTTTGAGAGGGCAAGAATTACGTCATCGCGTGCAAAAAACTTTTGGCCACGTGCAACGGAAGCGGTGGTCTTTTTGGCATCTTCATCAGGCTTGTTAATAAAGTCGCCAACCAGTTTTGACATGTAGTCGGTATTGTCAATCAGTCCATCACGCTTTGATCCGTCTTTTTGAAATGTATCGTTACTCATGCAGTGATCCTGTGTTCAGGCCTGGCCTGATGTATTGGTGGCACGCCGATGGCGGCAGTGATCCATATTTTTTCATTCTACATTTTCACTAGTCATGTGCCCGAAGAACGGCGTCAATTATGCTCTGCCACATACCAACCGGCAAAGAATTGAACGGATCTCAAACGGGCTTTTTACAATTTAGCGTCACTCAGCAACATCGTGAGTGCTTTAGTGCGCATTTGTCGCAGCGGTATTTTGCTGCTTATGCTTTTGACATTTGCCTCCACAGTATCGGAGGGT
>JACPVK010000322.1 GCA_016191795.1 Gammaproteobacteria bacterium | reverse complement strand
GTTTAAGCAGGATATTTCCCTTGTATTTCCACCGTTGATTCCTTTTCGCCGTACCCCAACAATGGCGACATGAAAACCCTCGAACAATTACAGTTCAATAATACTTTTTCGCGCCTGCCAACCGGGTTTTATTCGCGATTGCAAACCACGCCATTGGCACAACAATTTTTAATCAGTTTTAATCCGGCTGCTGCAGAGTTGATTGAGTTACATGCGTCCGAGGCGCAACGTGCCGACTTTGTGGATGTTATCAGTGGCAAAAAATTACTGCCAGGTTGTGATCCGATTGCCGCGTGTTACGCCGGTCACCAGTTTGGGCATTATGTACCACGCCTCGGAGACGGACGTGCCATTCTGTTAGGCGAAGTCGAAACGGCATCCGGCCAACACTGGGATTTGCAGTTGAAAGGTGCAGGTGTCACGCCCTATTCACGCAGTGGCGACGGGCGCGCCGTATTGCGATCAACTATACGTGAATATTTGTGCAGCGAAGCCATGCACGGCCTGGGTATTCCCACGACACGCGCCCTGTGCATTATCGGTAGCCAGGAAGAAGTGTATCGAGAAAGTATTGAGCCTGGCGCCATGTTGTTACGTATGGCGCCGAGTCACGTGCGCTTTGGTAATTTTGAATATTATTTTTACACGCAACAATTTGAACATCTCAAGACCCTGGCTGATTATGTTATCAGTCATTTTTACCCGCAGCTTGCGGAAGAAAAAAATCCCTATCAGGCATTGCTGCAGCAAGTCATAAAACGCACCGCGGAATTGATTGCGCGCTGGCAGTCTGTGGGTTTTGCACATGGCGTAATGAATTCAGACAATATGTCTGTTCTGGGCCTGACGCTGGATTATGGTCCCTATGGATTTCTTGATCATTATGATCCGGATTATATTTGTAATCATTCCGATCACCACGGTCGTTATGCGTTTAACAAGCAACCGGAAACAGGTCTGTTTAATGTCAGTTGTTTTGCGCAAGCTATATTGCCGTTGCTGGATGAAGACACAGATGCGGGTGTTGCCCTGGCAAGATCGGCGCTCAATGAATATGAGGCAATATTTGTGCAGCATTATGCATTCCTGATGCGTGCAAAACTGGGATTGCAGACAGCGCAGAAAGATGATCAGAAGTTGTGTAATGATTTACTGGCTATCATGCAAAAAAATCAGGCGGACTACACGCTGGTGTTTCGCAGTCTGTCACAACAGGATGCCAGCCTGTCGCGTGACTTGTTTATGGACAGGTCGGCTTTCGATGACTGGTACCAGCAATATCGTGCCAGATTGCTGCAGGAAAATAGCCAGGACAGCTCGAGAAGTGCCGCGATGAAACAGGTTAATCCCAAATATATCCTGAGAAACTATATGGCTGAGATGGCAATACGCCTGGCCGAGGACAGGCAGGATTATTCAGAAATCGACAGGCAACTGGGTTTGTTACAGTCTCCCTTTGAAGAACATAATGCCCTGGAGCGCTATGCCGGATACCCGCCTGAATGGGCACAACGTATCGCGGTAAGCTGTTCGTCCTGAGTATATAAAGTGTTGATTCTGTCTGATTTGTGAGGCAGTTCCACTAAAATCTCAGGGATTTTTCCTGTGGCAGTATTTACTATTGTGAGCTATAAGCTTTTCTGTCAGTATTTTACCGCCTCAATCTGGGGCTTACTCAATAACATGCAAAGGTTATGTCGATGAAAAAGATTTTATTAGCTGCAATGCTGTCTGCTATTTCTGTTAACGCACAGGCCGGTGACTTGTATGCGGGCGGTGGGTTGTCCAGTAACTCTGTTGATGGATTTGATGGTAACGCTACAGGTTTCCAGGTTTTTATTGGATATGACCTGAAGGGTGTAAAACTCGGCACTGGAAGGGTGGCTGTAGAGGCAGGTTATATGGATAGTGGTGATTTTGAAACATGTAATGCCTTTTTCTGTGTGGGTGGATCTGCTGAAGGACTTTGGGGTACAGGTGTTATCTTCCTGCCGGTAGCCAACCAGCTTGATTTTATCGGCCGCCTGGGTCTGGATATAGGTGACGATGATGGCGTGATGTTTGGCGTGGGTCTGGGTTATGCAATGAATCAACAAATTCAGTTGCGTGGTGAATATGTAATACGCAATGATATTGATTCGCTGCAAGCCAATATTGCTGTGCGCTTCTAGGCGACGCGATATTTCAATTTAAAAAGGCGGTCCTTCCAGGGCCGCCTTTTTTGTTGGCAGGATTTTATTGTGAGAGTGAATTTCTACAAAACTCGGGCCTCAGGTCGTTTCGCAATGTGCCGCCCAGGCAATTCCAGGCGATGACACCTTTTACCGCTCTGGGTACAAATATCAGTGTTTGTGATTCCTGTTCTTTCAAGGCTTCAGCCCGCAGGGTGACAGTCAGTACGCCATTGTCACTCACTATAATTGATTCAATAGTGTCGTTACTGATGTCATTCGGTAAATTGGCATCGATGTTCTGATTGGGGAAAAAACTGGTTGTCACTATGAATTCAGATACCTGATTGCGGATATCGAAAGCCAGTGCAAGATCCTGGTTTATTTTATGCTGGAGCATGAATTTCTGTATATGGGGCAGCGCGACTATTGCGCCGATGCTGAAAAGCAGTAACAGAATAACGCCCGCTATGAGAAAGCTTTTTTTTGAGCCAGATGAAGCTTGTTGTGATTCGAATTCGAAAGGGTTGTAACCACAATGCAGGCAAATGGCGTCGACAGAGCCGCGAATGGTGCCGCAGTCAGGGCATAGTGTTGCATCGCTGGCATCGCGTAGTGTTAAGAGTTTTTCGCGCGTTTCCTTTTCTGTTTTTTCTTCGCGAGCCACCAGTGACAGCGGGGCATCCTGATGCGTGTGTGCAGAGGCACGTGTTCCAGCTCCTGGTTGCGGGGCTCTGGAGTCGGATTTGGGGGGGTCAACTATTTGAGGTAAATCGACAGCGTCCTGTGTGTTTATGAGTTCACAATGAGCGCCGGTTTGTTGAATGGCAGCAAGATATTTTCTTGCTGTTGCCTCATCCAGGTTATCCTTGATGACTGTGCGAGGTTTTATTAAAAGTTGTGCTGCTTTCTGTGCGTCTATTTTAAAAAGTATCGCCAGCTTTTCAGTGATCAGGTTTTTATCCTGATCAGGTTTGAGTTGATTGGTGATAACGACCTGAAAGCTGTTTACCATGAATTGCAATCCTTAACGGTTGATGGCCTTGAACCCGATATCTTTTCGGTAATACATATTTTTCCAGCTAATCTTGCTGACGATACTGTAGGCGAGTTTTTGTGCCTCTGCCACGGTGTTGCCTAATGCGCAGGCGCAAAGTACGCGCCCACCCTGCGTGACAACCTTGCCGTTTTTTTCAGTTGTACCGGCGTGGAATACTTTGGTATTGGCCATGACGGCGGCATCAAGTCCGGATATTTCATCACCCTTGTTGTAATGGTCAGGATAACCGCCGGCAGCGAGTACCACACCTAATGAACAACGATCATCCCACTGCGTTGTTTTTTGATCGAGTTTGCCATCCACAGCTGCCAGGCACAGTTCAACCAGATCGGATTTCATGCGCAGCATAATGGGCTGGGTTTCTGGATCGCCAAAACGCACATTGTATTCGAGTACTTTGGGTACGCCGTTTTTATCTATCATCAAGCCGGCGTACAAAAATCCGCTAAAGGAATTACCTTCAGCCGCCATGCCGTTAACGGTCGGGTAGATGACTTCTTTCATGACGCGATCATGTATCGCCTGGGTGACGACCGGAGCCGGTGAATAAGCACCCATGCCGCCGGTGTTAGGGCCGCGATCGCCATCATCACGCGCCTTGTGATCCTGTGATGTCGCCATCGGTAAAGCATGCTTGCCATCCACCATGACAATGAAGCTGGCTTCTTCACCGATTAAAAATTCTTCAATCACCACGCGCGCACCGGCGTCACCAAATGCATTGCCGGATAACATGTCTTTAACGGCTGTCATTGCCTCAGCTTCAGTCTGCGCCAGAATCACGCCTTTACCGACGGCCAGGCCATCTGCCTTCACGACAATAGGTGCGCCGCACTTTTTAATGTAGGCAATGGCTTC
>JACPVK010000317.1 GCA_016191795.1 Gammaproteobacteria bacterium | reverse complement strand
TGCCGCTGGCACCAGGATCATTGCCACCGTGGCCGGCATCGATGGCGATGATGACATCGCGCATTGGCTGCTGTTTTTCCGGCCCTTTGAAATTCGGGTCTTTAAGTTCAATCACCAGGCGATGACCTTCGCCATTTTCCGGCCGCAGATAAAAACTGCTGGGCTGGGTTTTACCGGATAAATCCATCACCACGCGCAAATCTTCTACGTTGCGTACGCCACTGCGCACACCCTTGAGCAAGCCGCTACGCATATCGTCGAGTAAACCGGCATTGAGCAAACGTGAACGCTCCAGATCCAGCACGACGCGTTCCGGATTATGCAGGGTAAACAGTTTGTGAGTGACCTGGGCGTCGAGATCAAATACCAGACGGGTCACGCCATCCTGGGACGACAGGCGAATATTTTGCACATGCACGGCGCTATCGGCCGCTTTGACAAAAGACGGCATTAAGGCGAAGCCGCTAATACCCGCCAGACGGGTGATGAAATTTCTGCGTTTATTTTCCATAGCGAATACCTGTTACTGCAAAGTGTGCGGTGGATCACACCAAGTGTAGTTATAGTTTCGCCTTTTTTTCTGAAATTGCAAGGTTATAAAATGATTTTTTCTATTATTTTTATATAGATACGTGATAATCCTAGAGTAATTACTCAGATATAGCCTGCACCATTCGTCTGCCTTTGGCCGTCAGCGCCTGCAAGACTAGCTGCCGACCGCTGCCAGCGTAGTGAATTTCACACACCAGATCAGCCGGCGGCAGAAAGCCAGACGCCTTCTCCGGCCACTCCACCAGACACACCGAATCACCGCCGAAATAATCACGGCCACCGGCGTATTCCAGCTCTTCCGGATCGGTCAGTCGGTACAGATCGAAGTGATAAAACGGGCGACCCTTGAGTTCATAAGGTTCGACCAGGGTGTAGGTCGGGCTCTTCACCACACCCTGATGCCCCAGGGCCTGTAAAAAACCGCGCACAAACGTGGTTTTGCCGGCACCCAGTTCGCCCTTAAGATAAATCACCACTCCATTTGGGCAATGCTGTGCCAGCTCACCGGCCAGCGCTTCCTGCGCAGTTGCATCGGCCAGATAGAATTCACGTCGGGTCATCAACGTCTCCATTCACCAGTTTTCGAATGGCCGGAAATAAATCACTGGCCAGCAAGCCACGCTCGCCCTGCTGCGCTGCGCTGTCGCCGGCACTGGCGTGAATCACCACACCCAGTTCGACGGCGGTTTTGAGGTTACAACCCTGCGCCACCAGCGCCGCAATCACGCCCGTTAACACATCCCCCATACCGGCCACCGCCATGCCGGGGTTACCGTGCGGGCATACCGCGCAAAGCGCATCGTCTGCCGAGCGCACCAGGCTGCCAGCACCTTTCAATACCACGACGCCACCATAGATCTGATGCAGGGCTTTGATCGAGGCACACCGGTCTGCCTGCACTTCGGCATTGCTGATACCCAGTAACTGCGCGGCCTCACCGGGATGTGGCGTCAGAATCCAGTCTTTACGCGGGCCATCCTGCTTCGTCAGCAGTTTCAGCGCATCGGCATCCACCACTTTGGCCTGCTTACAGCCAAGCACCTGTGATAGCAGTTTGCGCCCCCACTCGCCCTGTCCTAATCCCGGACCTATGGCAATGACATCGGCACGCTGCACCAGTTGTTGTGGCACGACCCCATCAGCCGTACCCCAAACCATTAACTCTGGCCGCGCGGCCACCAATGCCGTGACATGTTCCGGGCGAGTGACCACCGACACCACACCGGCACCGGCACGCAGCGCGGCTTCGGCTGCCAGACGAGCCGCACCCGCCATACCCGCATCACCCCCTATGACCAGCACATGTCCATGCTGATTTTTGTGGCTGTCGCGCTGTCGTGGTTTGAGATTTTTTATGATTTCATTGCGGCACAGTAACCGCGCCTGGGCACCAACCTGCTGATACACCGAGTCGGGTACATCGAGATTTTCAAAAATAATATCGCCGCAGTAATCAGCCGCCTGATGGGTAAACAGGCCCTGCTTTAAACCGATAAATGTCACGGTTACATTGGCATGCACTGCCACACCCATAACACTGCCGGTATCGGCATTTAAACCCGAGGGCACATCCACAGAAACAATCGGCACACCCGATGCGTTAATGGCTTCAATCATGCTGCGCCAGACACCGGTTACTTCTCGTTGCAGGCCGGTGCCGATGAGTGCATCGACAACCACATCCACATCGTTGATGGTATCGGCATCCACCAGGCCCAGGCCTAACGTGCACCAGTCCGAGTAGGCACGACGTGCATCACCGCCAAGATGATCTGTCTCGACCAGGCTCACCACATCCACCGCATAACCGGCTCGCTGAGCCAGCCGGGCCACCACATAACCATCACCACCATTATTGCCGGCACCGCAACACACCAGTATGCGCCGCGCCTGCGGGTATTTTTGTTTCATCACTGCCAGTACTGCTGCGCCGGCGCGATTCATCAAATCGTAACCGGTTATGCCACAGCTGCTGATAGTCTGTTGTTCCAGCTCACGTATCGCTGCCGTTGAGTACAACAAACAAGGAGAATTTATCATTTTGATTTTTTCATTGCGGTGGATCTTGAATTTTTTGCATCCGTTTAAACTTCATCGCCTGCCAGATGGTGCGTACATCTTCGTGTTGCTGCGCCATGACCAGGGTGATGACTATTTGTTCAATGGCTGCCAATACACAAAATACGGCAGCAAACCGAAATGGCCAGTCCAGCCATTGCATAAATAACAGGATATAGGCAATGACCGTAATCGCCACCGCCAGGCGCACGCCCCAGGTGTGATAGCTGGTTAGATTGCCAAACTTGATCAAACCTACCAGTACCGGCAACGTAAAACTGATAACTATCAGCACAAAATAAATGGCTTCGCGGCGCACAATGTCCGGCCACATAATCCACGCCGAAATGGCCAGCATGGAGTAAATTAAAAAATCGCCCCAGCTATCCAGATGCGAACCCAATGCCGTAATCTGGTTAAGATGCCGCGCCAGAAAACCATCGAGCACATCGGTAAATTCCGAGAATACCAGCACCAGCATAAACCACACCGGTTGCTGATAAATAGCCAGCATGAGCAGTACCGGCGCCAGCAGTATACGAATAAAGCTGACCAGATTTGGCCAGTTAATTATTTCGCGATTGGCAGGATGCATAGTCAGGCCAGGTAGTTAATCATGTTGTCTAATAAGGTGTTTTACGCAGACCCAGACGATACAGTATTCGCGACAATATTAATTCCAGGGCGATAAAAACCAATACCAGAATCATAACAGACGGGACATCCAGACCGAACTGCCCATGCATCACCATGGCCGGTAACAGGGATTCGGGGACCTGATCCAGAAACGGCGCCATACTGCTAGGTCGCATATTCAAACGCCGTTTAATAAAACTCGACAGCACATCACCAGCCATGGCTAACAGCGCCACCCAGATACCGGTCAGCAAGGAATAACCCAGCAGGATTGCCACCACCGCTGTACAAATCAGGGATGCGATTAATCCACGCCAGGTTTTACTCGGCCCAAACAAATCACGGTTGTGAAACTGTATATAAAAATCCAGCGGTAAATTAAAACGTGGCGCCAGCAGGTTGCGCGCAATAATCGGCGCACCATTGGCAACCAGTATGAGGATTAACAGGTGAATCAGGGAAAGTATCAAACTGCACCCTGTTAGCATAGGTAGTGGGATTACTAACAGTCTAGCCTATGATCTGCAATGACAGGCAAGTCTTCTGTGTGAAGCACAAAACCCCAACAATGTTGTGCGCATATTTTATTAATATGTTCAGGCAATCTGATACTGATCACGACCGGTTTTTTTTGCTTCGTAAAGTGCACGATCGGCGCGGCCAAATAATTCACTGGCACTGTCTGTTCTGGTCAGACAACTCACACCTATGCTCACTGCAGTGGAGAGTTTCTGATCCTGCCAGACAACTTCGGCGGTGCGTACCGATTCGAGAATACGATCCGCAGCCACACAGGCTTTTTCGCAATCAGATGCTTCCAGCAACACCACAAATTCTTCCCCACCGTAACGAAATACATGGTCAGTATTACGCACAGACAACTGGATAAGTTGCGCCACCGTCCTGATCACTTCATCACCTGCCGCATGACCATAAGTATCGTTAACGCGTTTGAAGTGATCAATATCAATCACCAGCATGGCCAGGTCGCTGCCATTGCGGTGCGCGAGATTAATTTCACGTGTGACGGTAGCATCAAATGTTGAGCGATTGTTAACACCTGTCAGCACATCACGATGCGCCATCAACAGTGCACTGCGATACAAAATGGCATTACGCAGGGGATAAACCAGGCTGGCGAGCAGATTCTCCAGCAACATCAATTCGGATTCAGCAAATTTACGGCCACGATACAACGCCAGGCTGCCCAGTTCCGCCGTATCAATACTCAGGTTGTAGTGACAGCTATGGCCCTGATCACGACCTGTCTTCAGGGTGAAATCCGGACTGCTGACGCTGTACTGATAACCGTCATACAGCATATGTGCATGAATCATGTTCATGAACTGCTCGATAATCCACTCAACATCCAGCGAGGTTTGCAGGCGTAATGACAACTCCAGTGACAGCTGCTGCCAGGCGGTTGATGGCGAACCACGACGTTCCGCCTTTTCTCTGGCGCTCAAAATACTGCGAACATCTCGCAAATCCTTAACCAGATCGAGGGGTGACGTGTGTATAGACATGGCAATGATTCCAAGTGTAGTTAGACCTACACCAGCGATATTCATGCCAAAAGCAATTATTGTTTAATTTCAGATAGTTACAAACTTATTCTCAGGCTTGTGACAAATATTTGCCGCGCGCGGCGGCATCATTCCCGGCCCTGTAAACCTGGCCACGACAGAAAACTGACACCCTACCTTGCCTGTAAACACTCCCCAACAGAACCGGCAAGGCACACTTCCCCATTCACCCAGATAGCATGATCAAAACGCGCGCCATTGAGTTTGGCATCCGTGAGCAGGGCTCCGGTCAGTTCGGCATAACTCAAATCCGAACCGGCCAGACTTGCGCCCTGAAGATCAGCCTGATCCAGTACTGCCCCTTTTAAATAAACACGTTGCAAACTGGCCTGCTGGAAATTGGCACGGGTGAAATTGGCATAGGAGAGATCGCTGTTATCGAGCTTGCTGCCCATGAAATTGGCTTCGTTAAAACGCCCTGCGGCCCAGTGCGAACCAGACAAATCACGCACCGACAACACCACGCCCTGTTTGTTGCAACCTGACCAGTCTACGCCCGGCTGCGCAGGTGCTGAACAATCAGACGAGACCACCGGTGCCGGCCGGTAAAAAATAAATGCCAGGATAATGCCAGTCGCCACCACCAGTATGGGCACCCAGTAACGCCAGTTCGACTGAAAACGACTGTGGTAGTCGTTACGAATATCATCACGCAGCTGGCGATGTAACTTGATCGCCTGGTCTTCTTCTGCCCGCCGCTCGACACTGCCATCTGCTTCACCGCGTGCACTGCGTTCATCCTCACGCACTCGCGCCAGCATTAAAGCACGAGCACCTTCCGGTGTACCCGCATTCAACACAACATCCGGTACCAGTGCCCTGAAATTTTTAACCGGTGCCCAGTTAGCCTGGTCCTGACTGATTTCACATTCAAGGTCGATACGACCCAGAATCAAATAGCTGCTGATCAACTGATTAGGAAATGGCCCCTGAATACGTCCATTTTTTTTGACATACCAGCGAGCCTGTTGCGAATTTTGCGACATAACCGGACACACATAATGTTTAAGTTGGCGTTAGTATAGGTGCAAATCACCGGGCTGTAACACTCTGCACGGCGCAATGCAATTAACTTCACTGCCAGGTATGCAGATTTTCTAGGCTGTGAAAGAATTGAGTGACGTGGGCGGGAAATTTTAAGGGCCGGTTTTGCAAAGGCCGGTCCTGTATTTCAAATCAGAATAAGACAGACGGGGATAACCCGTATACGTCGCATTATCGATGTCGAGATAAACTTCGAAATAAATTAAGGTGTATTCGTCCATTTAATCTGAAACTCGATTTCTTCCTGCCTGCCTTCGCGTTCATGCTCGATATTACAGACAGCTTGGGCAGGCACATAAATTCTTTCGCCCGCAATCTGGATTTCAAAAGGTTCACCCTGCTCCAGGGCATCAGCCAGACGCCGTAACTTGGCAATAAAGTCCGGCAAGGGGTAGGTTTTTTCCACATCGCGTTTTGCTTTGTTGCTCATGTTTACTGACTCTCTTTCAATGAATTAATCGTGCCAGCCAATCGTTAGCCCTTGAGGGCCTCGGTCAGTTTCAGCCCCGCCAGTTCGCGAATGCTGCGCGTCAGGTAATACAGCACCATCATCATCATGATGGTCGAGGGCAAGGCAATGACCGGATAACTTAACAAGGTTAACTGCCCCAGCTCTTCGTTAAAGGCTGGCGTACCGGTTGGACTGGTGACTATCCAGGTGGCCAGCAAATAATTCATCACCGAGGAAAAAAAGAAGGTACCGCCCAGCATCCAGGTGGCGCGCTTTAAACGCGTTTCAAAAGCCGCCATGTTGCCGCGCTGACTTAAACTTTCCTGAATACGCTCAACGTTCATCAACATCGGACTGAACAACAACACCTTCACCAATGGGTAAGGTGTATACGCCGAAATAATAACACCCAGACCGATAACTCCGGGTATTGCCGCTTCCTTTACCGCCAGCCATTGCGTGTCGAGCTGCAACAAACCAATACCGCCCGTGAGCAGGATACTCACCAGCCCCAGTACGGCGAGAAAATTAACTTTGCGCCGCGTCATTAAATCGCGCAGCCCCCAGAACAGTGGAAACGTCAGTGCCAGCAACAAGGCGTACACGACACCGAGATTTTCCGGACCGCTGAGCTTCATCAAAATCAGCGAAGGAATAATCAGCGTGATCAGCAGTTCGACTAACACATTGGGTTTTGCAGTAGCGTTAATATTATTCATATGTTGGTGCTCAGATTTTAACAACGGGTTGTTTCTCCCCGATCCAGTGAGTAATGCCATCACGCACGTTATAAATCCGGGTGTAACCCAATGACATCAGTTCACGTGCCAGTTTATCGGTGCGGTTGCCGGTGCGACAAATCAGAACAACCGGTGCATCTTTAGCCACCTCGGCGCTGAAGCGTGGCAAAAATTCCGGATTCAACCGCCCCTGCGCATCAACAAACGTTAACTGATGACTGCCTGCTACCACGCCGGTAGCGTGCCATTCATCTGCCCGGCGCACATCATAAACCGGCACACCCTGTGCCATCAGTTGTTTCAGGCCGTCATTATCAACATTGGTATAAGGTGGTTCGGCACAGGCACCCAGCGCAAGTACAGTTAGCAAGATTGCAATAAATCGCATCATTTTTTAACCTCACGTGTGGCAATTAAACTGGCAATAACACTTGCTCCGATCAGCACCGCAACAATGGCGAGCGAGGCACCTACCGGCACGTGATACCACGGCATAATCAGCATCTTGGTACCAATAAATGTGAGCACCATGGCCAGGCCATATTTGAGCAAGTGAAAACGATCTGCCACATCGGCGAGCAAAAAGTACAGAGCTCGCAAACCCAGAATGGCAAAGATGTTAGAGGTGAACACTATAAATGGATCCGTAGTAATCGCAAAAATAGCCGGAATCGAATCCACGGCGAATACCAGATCAGTTACCTCAATCAAAATCAGTACCAGAAACAGCGGTGTAAAATAAAGCAACCCATCTTTCTTCACAGTGAATTTTTCGCCGTGATAGCCCTCGGCAATGCGTAAATGATTACGTGCAAATCTGAGCACCGGATTTTTTTCCAGATCAGGCGTTTTTTCTGCCATCACCAGCATGCGCATACCGGTAATCACCAGGAACACGCCAAATATATAAAGTACCCAGCTAAATTCCTGCACTACCCAGGCACCCGCCAGAATCATGATGGCACGCATGACAATTGCACCCAGCACGCCATAAATGAGTACGCGGCGTTGATACTCCGGAGGCACATGGAAAGAAGAAAATATCAGCAGAAAAATAAACACGTTGTCCACCGATAACGATTTTTCAATCAAATAACCGGTGAGGAATTCCAGCGCCTTGCGATCGGCAACCTCCGCGCCTGCCGAGCCGGTTAAATGCCACCACAGGCCGGCATTAAACAACAACGCCAGGGTAACCCATAGCAGCGACCAGGAAGCAGCCTCCTTAACGCTAACCTTGTGGGATTT
>JACPVK010000316.1 GCA_016191795.1 Gammaproteobacteria bacterium | reverse complement strand
TCACGGGTGGGCCGGGCGAACTGCAAGTGATAGCTGGCCGCGATATTAATCTGGGCGATCAATTAGGTATTAGTAGTATCGGCAATACTGCCAATACCGCTTTGCCGGATAGCGGTGCCGATATTTTTGTAATGGCCGGTTTCGATGGCAGTGCGTCATACGATGCTTTCATCAATCTGTATTTCACGGCGGATTCTTCTTATCGCGGAGAAATAATTTCTTTTATGAATCAGCGCGGTTTCAGCTTTGCTGCTGATCAATTTGATGCCGCACTGGCAGCATTTAATGCGTTGGGAGTAACACAACAACGCAGTCTGGTGATGCAAGGCTTTTTCAACGAAATTACTTTGTCAGCGAGCCGCGCGGCCGCTGAACAAAATAACAAGCTGGATGACAGCGACACCGAACGCTACGGTTACAGCCGTGGCCTCGATGCAATTGCAACCCTGTTCCCCGGCAGTGTGCTGGAACGCCGTGAGGCAGATGAGGGTGAAATCACATCGGGCAATGTCATTGTTACCGGTGGCTATGCCTACACCCTTGATGAACATCCGGCCATGCAGGGCGATGTATCGTTGACGTCCAGCCGAATCAGGACGACAGACGATAACAGTGACCTCAGCGTGCTGGTGCCGGGCGGTAAATTTAATGTTGGACTGGCTTCTGCAACCGCAGAAGATGATGGTGTGATGACCTTTGGTAAGGGCGATATCAACATCTTTGCACTCGATAACGTGGCCGTTAACCAGTCGCGCATTCAGGCATTGAATGGCGGTGACATGAGCATCTGGTCAAGCCTTGGCGATATTGACGCCGGCCGGGGTTCAAAATCTGTGTTGAGTCTGCCGGAACCGGTGCTGATACTGGATGAACAACAGAACCGCATCTATCAGGAATATCCCGCCGTGGTGCAGGGCAGCGGTATTCGCAGCGCCTGTTTTGATGCGGATTGTAGCGCCGGCAATATCATCCTTGCCGCTCCCGCCGGTGTGATTGATGCGGGCGATGCCGGTATTAATTCAGCCGGTAATCTCACCCTTGCAACCGATACCGTACTCAATGCCGGCAACATCGAAGCCGGTGGTGAATCGGTGGGCTTCTCCACGGAAACATCTGCCATGGGGCTGGATCTGGGTAATCTCTCCAGTGCGGGGACGGATGCAACATCGACGGTGTCAGGCGAAGAAGCCGCTGATGCGTTCAACAATGCCGCTGTGGCGATTTTGCAGGTGGAAGTGATGGGCCTGGAAGACGACGATAAACCTGCACCCTGATGCAGTTGTGGTGGGCACACGCTGTTGTGCCTGCCCCGATTCAAGCTTTAGATCAAAAGCAGAAGTCCGCAAATGAACGCAAATAAACGCAAATAAGGCAAATGCTTTGTTTTCATTAGCGTTTATTTGCGTGCATTTGCGGACTCATGCTTTTTTCTTCTCGTTCCCATGCTCCGCGTGGGAACGTACATGTCCCGGATGCTGTGTCATAAATATTTCTGTTGCCACATAGCTGTCACATTTCAATCACGAGCCTGTCACATATATTTTCAATAATGCGCGCACTTTCAAAATGATGGAAAAGTCATGTTCAAGCGCATTCTTGCCCTCGCACTTTGTTTGTTGCCGTTGTCTGTTCATGCCTGGTGGCAGGAAGAATGGCCTTACCGTGTCAAGGTATCACTGGACGCGCAGCAACTCGGTCAGCTGGGCACGCAATCCTTAACCGATGCGCCGCTATTACTGCGTCTGCATACCGGAAATTTTTCCGATTTCTTTTACCTGAAAGAAGATGCCAGTGACCTGCGTTTTATCGCGGCGGATGACAAAACGCCGCTGTCATATCATGTTGAAAAATTCGATCTGGTGAACCAGATGCTGTACGTGTGGGTGAAGCTGCCAAAAGTTGCCGCGGCGGATGGTGTCAATTCAATTTATATGTATTACGGCAATGCCGAAGCGCAAGGTGCTGTGGATGCATCGGCGGCATACGAATCGCAACGCATCGCCGCGCTGCATTTTACCGAGCAGAATAATGTTGTAGTGGACAGCAGCAGTTATCAGCAAAAAGCGGAACTGGTGGAGGTTGAACACACGGCAGCACTGATCGGGAATGGTTTGAAATTCAATGGCAAGGGCGTGGTAAAAATTACCCATGCGCCGTCGTTGCAATATTTGCCGGGTAAAGGATTTGCGTTTTCGGCCTGGATTAAACCGCAGGGTATGCAGCAGGATGTCTTGCTGTTTCAGCAATCAAGCAGCGTCGGTGAACTGGCGCTGGCGGTGCGTGAAAACAAATTGCTGGCACGCTGGCAGAATGTTGAAGCTATTTCCAATACGCCGCTCACAGCAGACAGCTGGCAACAGGTGGCATTGAATGTGGATACGCAACGCATGGCTATTTTGGTTAACGGGATTGAAGTCGCTTCGCAAGCGGTAGTCGTGCCGGCCTTCAACGCCGATGCCACCCTGATTGGTGGTGGTGTCGCTGGGCGCGGATTTGTTGGTGACATGGATGAAGTGGATTTGTCTGCTGCATCGCGCAGTGCAGAGTGGTTTGTGTTTATGGCAGGCACACAGGGTCAGCAATCAAGCTGGACAACAATGGATCAAAGCGAGCAGCTGGGCAGCAGTGGCGGCGGTGAAGCCCAGTATTTCACTGTCATCATGAAAAACGTCACACTCGATGGCTGGGTGGTGATGGGATTTCTCGCCATCATGGCGGTGATCAGCTGGATGGTGATGGCGGCCAAGGCCATGATGATCAAGCGCGTTCGCAAGGATAATCGCGATTTTATTAAAGCCTTTCACGAGTTACCGGTGAATAGCCCGGCGGCACTGGATGCGGCCGATGAAGAGCAGGAATACGGTGACTCGCCATTTTTGAATTCCATGTTTGGCAAACACGATCACTATCAGGGTTCGCCCCTGTATCAACTTTATCATCAGGGTGTGCACGAACTTAAATTGCGTGTTGGCACCTCCTTATCGGCGGCTGCGAATAATTCGCTCTCGCCACAGGCTGTGAGTGCCATACGCGCAACACTGGATGCATCGCTGGTGCGCGAGTCGCAAAAACTGAACAACAATATGGTGTTGTTGACGATTGCCATTGCCGGCGGTCCCTTCCTCGGGCTGCTCGGAACAGTACTGGGTGTGATGATCACCTTTGCGGCGATTGCCGCCTCCGGTGATGTAAATATCAATGCGATTGCGCCGGGTATTTCCGCGGCCTTGATGGCAACAGTTGCCGGTCTTGTTGTCGCCATTCCCGCCCTGTTTGGATACAACTACCTCACCGTGCGCGTTAAGGAATTGCAGGCTGACATGCATGTGTTCTGCGATGAATTTATCACGCGTATTGCTGAATACCATAGTTAATAAATTTTGACGCAAAGGCGCAAAGGCGCGAAGTTTTATATGTTTATTTATTAATGTAGGACGTGTACAGAATGTATAGCGACTTAAAAAGTCACTTCGCGTTCTTTGCGACTTTGCGACAAATATCTTTTTAATTCGGCGGGGCGACGAATGTATATTGACGATAGCAAACCAATTGATGACATCAACGTCACACCCATGCTGGATGTGGCGTATGTGCTGTTGCTGATATTTATCATTATGACCACGGCAACTGTGCAGGGCATTATGGTGAATCTGCCCAAGGCCAGTGCCACACCCAGTCTCGCCAAACCGCAAACCAAAGCTGTCACCATTGCACAGGATGGCACGATTTATCTGGATACCTATCCGGTGACCTTGCAGGAACTGGAATCGCTGCTCAAGCAATACAAGGCGGTGAATCCGCAATTACCGGTGGTGGTGAAAGCGGATTCGCAAATCGCCTACCAGCGTGTGGTGGATGTGCTCGACATTATGGGCCGTCTTGAAATTTCACAGCTTGGTCTGGTTACGCAACGTCTGGTCAAATGAGTGCGCCGGATTACATAACGCGACTGATTAAATTAATTCCGGCAGTTGCAGTGATTGCCGGATTGATTCTGGCTGTGAGCGGTGTGGTCTGGCTGAAAAATTATTTCGCGCAGGATACGGCGCCGCCAAAAAAAATCGTACAGCAAATCACGTTGATCACACCGCCGCCACCGCCACCCAAAGTAGATGAACCACCACCGGAGCCGGAGCCTGAAGAAAATATTCCCGAACCGGAACCGCTGGATCAAACTCCTGATCCGGTTGAAAACACCAGTGCGGATCTGGGAGTTGATGCGGACGGAAGCGGGGCGGGAGACAATTTTGGATTGATTGGTAAAAAAGGCGGACGCGGGTTGCTTGATGGCAGTCCATTCGCCTGGTACGAAGGTTTGATGGCGAGTGAGTTGCAGGATCAGTTATCAAAAATTGATGGGCTGAAATCGCAGGAATATAACTTCCGCATCAAATTAAAAGTGGGTTTTGACGGCAAGGTGGAACGCATCGAAATGATACGGTCCACGGGTGACAGGGAAAAAGACAAATTGTTGCTGGCGGCGCTGAACAAATTCACCCGCTTCAGCCAGATGCCGCCGGGCAAGATGCCGAGTGTTGTAGATTTACGGATTACATCGAGTATTTAGAAGAAACAGAAAACGCAAATGAATGCAAATAAGGCGAATGTTTTTTTCATTAGCGTTTATTTGCGTTCATTTGCGGACTTCAGCTTTTTACCATTCGGGACTGATCTGAGGTCAGTCCCCATTCATGAGATCTGAAAATGAAATTGAAAGTACTGTCTGCCTGCTGTCTGCTGGCAATGTCGAATATGGTTTATGCGGAATTAACCGTGAGTGCAGATGCGCCACGTTTGAGTACGCAGGACATCATGGATATCCTGGTCAGTGAAAAGATCATTAGTGAACAACGCGCGACAGAATTGTTGCAATCATTGGTGACAAAGAAAACCGACGCACAAATAAAAAGCGATAAGGAAAAATCCGTAACCGAATCCGAAACAGCACTGCAACCAAAAGTGGTACGTGTGCCTTACGTACCGGAATTTGTTCGTGATCAGATACGTGATGAAGTGCGTCTGGGTCTGCATGATGAAGTGGTGAATGATATTTTTGCACAGGCAAAAAATGAATT
>JACPVK010000315.1 GCA_016191795.1 Gammaproteobacteria bacterium | reverse complement strand
GGAACGAGCAAACCCTTCGGAGGCTTTGGTTAACTTGCCTTGTGCATCATAGGCCGCCTGTATCGCCGGGCCACGTTTTTCAATTTCGCGGTCGGCCTGTTGTGTCACAACATTTTTTATCAGCAATGCCAGGCGACGTGGTGTGGCATAGGCGATTCCATCGTCTTCACCTGCACTGGCACTAATCACACCGGCTTCTTTTAAACCGGCCATCACGCCCGTTAAAAACTCATCGCTGAGACGCTTTAATGCCTTGGGCGGTAACTCTTCTGTGCCAATTTCGATTAACAGATCACGCGTACTCATGCTGCACCTGCCTTGCAAATCGGAAAGCCAAGTGCTTCGCGTGCATTAAAATAAGCCTGTGCAACGGCGCGTGCCAGGCCGCGCACACGCAGGATATAGCCCTGGCGTTCGGTAACAGAAATTGCGCGGCGTGCATCGAGTAAATTAAACGTGTGCGAGGCTTTTAAAACCTGTTCATAAGCGGGCAGGGGCAAACCGGCTTCAATTAATTTTTTGCTTTCGCGTTCGCAGTTATCAAACCAGTTAAACAGCGAGGCAGTATCGGATTGTTCAAAATTGTAATGCGATTGCTCCACTTCATTTTGATGGAACACATCGCCGTAAGTCACCACGCCCTGCGGGCCGCGCGTCCACACCAGATCAAACACGCTTTGTACATTTTGCAAATACATGGCCAGACGTTCCAGACCGTAGGTGATTTCACCGGTCACCGGAGCGCATTCCAGACCACCCACCTGCTGGAAGTAGGTAAACTGGGTCACTTCCATACCATTGAGCCAGATTTCCCAGCCTAAGCCCCAGGCTCCGAGTGTGGGTGATTCCCAGTTGTCTTCAACAAAACGGATGTCATGAACCAGCGGATCAAAGCCCAGCATTTTTAACGAACCCAGATATAAATCCTGGATATCATCCGGCGACGGTTTTAGAACCACCTGAAACTGATAGTAATGCTGCAAACGATTGGGATTTTCGCCATAGCGGCCATCGGTAGGACGTCGCGAGGGTTGCACATAAGCCGCGCGCCACGGCTCAGGCCCGATGGCCCGCAGAAATGTCGCGGGGTGAAAGGTGCCGGCACCCACTTCCATATCCAGCGGCTGCAAGATGGCGCAGCCCTGTCTGGCCCAGTAATCCTGCAGGGCCAGTATCAGGCCCTGAAACGTTGAAACGTCGTAATTCATAATTTTTAATTTCCCCTCACCCATCACCGGCGTAGCCGGTGATCCTCCCTCTCCCCTTGCGGGTAGAGGGCAAGCTGGTGTCGCTTCGCGTATTAATTGACTGCAAAAAAGTGGTTGCAAGTATAAATGAAGTAGCAAGGTTAAAGGTTAAAGTAGCAAGGAAAAGCTTGACCAATACTCATGCCAATTCAGGTAAAATACCCTCCCCCTCATACCAACCGGAAATCACCATGCGGCAGGCTAAAGCGGTATCTCTCATTTCCGGCGGACTCGATTCGCTGCTTGCTACCAAGGTAGTCATGGAGCAGGGCGTCCACGTGGAAGGCATTAATTTTTTTACCGGCTTTTGCGTGGAAGGCCATACCCACGCCATACGCAAACGTCACGAAGACAAACCCAAACGCAACAATGCACTGTGGGTAGCCGAAACCCTGGGCATCAAACTGCACATTATCGATATCGTCGATGAATACAAGGACGTGCTACTTAATCCCAAACACGGCTACGGCGCCAACATGAATCCCTGCCTGGATTGCAAAATCTTCATGGTGCACAAGGCCCAGGAGTGGATTGAAAAAAACGGTTTTGATTTCATTATCACCGGCGAAGTAGTGGGCCAGCGCCCCATGTCGCAACGCAAAGACACCATGCCGGTCGTGGCGCGTGAATCCGGCGCTGAAGAACGTTTGTTGCGGCCGTTATCTGCACAAAATCTTCCTGCCACACTCGCCGAGAAACAGGGCTGGATCAAACGCGAACAAATGCACGGTTTTTCCGGCCGCAACCGCAAACCGCAAATGGCCCTGGCAGAACATTACGGCTTTGTTGACTACGCCAGCCCGGCAGGCGGCTGCTGCTTTTTAACCGACGAAAATTATTCCAAAAAACTGGTGGATTTATGGCAGGCGCGCGGCAAACGTGACTACGAAATGGACGATATCATGTTACTCAAGGTTGGCCGCCACATACGTCCTCGTCCGCACTTCAAATTAATTGTTGGCCGCGAAGAAGGCGAAAACAATTTTCTGCAGGGCTACGCAAAAATTTTCACCTCATTAAAAACCACCAGCCATCCCGGCCCGCTGGTTTTACTGGACGGCGTAGCCAATGATGATGATTTATTATTTGCTGCACGCATTGCTGCACGTTTCTCACAAGGCAAAATGGCCGACAAAGTCGTGGTTGAAACACGGCGCGATAATGGCGAAGAAAAAACTTTTGAGGTATCGCCCTTGCCACCAACCGAATTGAAAGAAGAGTGGCACGTATGAGCCACCACATGCTGGATGCACGCCGGTTGTTGTGCCCCATGCCGGTGATTCGCACGCAAAATAAAGTTAATGAATTGCAGGCCGGTGACACCCTGGAAGTGACCTGCACCGATCCCGGTGCGCTCAATGATATTCCGGCCTGGTGCCGGATTAATGGGCACAAAATTCTGGAAACAAAAAAACAGAATAATGAAGTGATTGTACTGGTCGAGGTGTGCCAGAGCTGAGTCATTCGGCGGATTACGCTGCGCTAATCCGCCCTACAGCAGCGCCTCACACTGCGATCTACTTTAAACACAGTCTATTTGCGTTAAATCTTTTATTCTTTTTCAGCGTTTTTTGTTCTTCGCATTATCCACTCGCCCGATCGCACAACTCACAAACGATTTAGCCATGGCTTTGGCCGCCGCCACACCTTCAGCTGTACCGCGCTGCGGATAACCAAGCTTCAGTAATAATGCTTTCCAGCTGACCAGATCATTTTCTGTTGCATCCAGTGTCACAGCTCCCGTGGCTACATCCACATCAACCGATTTAATGCGGGCGTCTTCCAGCAGGCGTTTTTTGATGGTGGCGGCGCAGCCACCACATTTAATGTTTTCTAATTCTATCTGTAATTGCATGGCACTCACCTGGCTACACATAAAGGCAGTATACCGTGTGTTTAATAACTTGAATCAACCCTTACCAACCACGACAATAGCGCCTCACACATAACCTGAGCCAGCACGTGCAAGCAGACAACGACCATCGCCAGAAAATCATGACCCGAGCCACTCTGGTCAGTATCAGCGTGAATCTGGTTCTCTCAATTGCTCAGCTAATCATTGGTTTTGTCGGTCATTCTCAGGCATTGATTGCCGACAGTATGCATACGCTATCCGACCTGACGGCCGATTTTCTGGTGCTGGCGGTGACGCGTGCCGCCAACAAGGGCGCAGATGAAGATCATCCCTACGGCCATACTCGCTACGAAACCCTGGCCACCACCGGTCTCTCCATTCTTTTAATGGCCGTGGCGGTGGGCATCGCCATCAGTTCGGTGGATCGTATTTTTAATCCCACCGGCATCACACCCTCCATGATCACATTGTGGGCCGCGTTGCTTACCACACTCGGCAAGGAAGGCCTGTATCACTACACCGTTCATGTTGCTCGCAAGGTTAAATCTCGCATGCTCGAAGCCAGTGCCTGGCATCATCGCAGCGATGCCATTTCCTCTATCGTGGTGGTAATCGGTATTGCTGGCGCCATCATGGGCATCCCCATGTTCGATTCGCTTGCTGCGCTGATAGTGGCCATCATGATTGCCCGTATAGGCTGGCATCTGGGTTATCGCAGCGTGCAGGAGCTAACCGATACCGGACTGGAACCCGAACGCCTGCAGGCCATACGCAACACCATTCAAAATGTCGATGGCGTGAAAGAATTACATTTGTTGCGCACACGTACCATGGGGCCACATGCACTGGTTGATGTGCACATTCTGGTTGATTCGCAACTCTCGGTCTCCGAAGGACACCAGATTTCCGAAGCGGTTGAATACGCGTTAATAGGTGAATTTGCTGAAATTAATGATGTGACCGTCCATATCGACCCGGAAGACGACGAAACGATTCCCAATAGTTGTCGCCACCTGCCTTTACGCAAGGAAGTGCTGCAACGCCTGCAAACCTGCTGGGTCAATATTCCACAAGCCAGTCACATCCAGAGAACTATCCTGCATTACATTGAAGGCAGGGTGAATGTGGAAGTGGTTTTGCCGTTATCCGTATTTGATTCAGTGGACAGCGCGAACCAGTTGCGCCAGCAACTCAACACGGCCGCCGCACAGTGCGAGGTCATTGGTAAAGTAGAAGTCTATTTTAGTTAAGCTTGTGCACAGTAATTGTGCGCACCAAGCTGTGCGCGCACCGTCTTAGTGCGTAGCATTTCCTGGCGCATCAAAAAATCAATAACTTATTACCCGGTTTTCCCGTTCCACCCGTGGCACATTTCATGCAAAATTACGCCCTGTCAGCTTTCAGCCGTCATGCGTCGCGCATGCGACTTGCGTGGCATACTAAATTCATAACCGGAGAACATCATGTCTGCTAAAGACGTTTTAAATCAGATTAAAGAAAAAGAAGTCAAATTCGTTGATTTCCGCTTCACCGATTCACGCGGCAAAGAACAGCACGTTTCAGTACCTGTTAGCCAGATTAACGACAACACCTTCATTGATGGCAAAATGTTTGATGGCTCATCGATCGAAGGCTGGAAAGGCATTAACGAGTCAGACATGATCCTGATGCCCGATACCTCTACTGCATTCATGGACCCGTTCTGCGAAGAAGCCACCCTGAACATTTCCTGCGATGTTATTGAACCTGCCACCATGCAGGGTTATGAGCGCGATCCACGCTCCATTGCCAAGCGCGGTGAAGCCTATCTGAAATCAACCGGCATAGGCGACACTGCTTATTTCGGTCCGGAAAATGAATTTTTCGTATTCGACAGCGTTGCCTGGAATTACGACGTAGGCAGTGCGTTCTACAAAATCGGTTCTGAAGAAGCCGCCTGGAGCTCAGGCTCACAGAGCGAAGCTGGCAACATGGGTCACCGTCCACGCGTAAAAGGTGGCTATTTCCCGGTTCCGCCCGTTGATTCACTGCAAGATCTGCGTTCTGCCATGTGCCTGGTTCTCGAAGACTGCGGCATGGAAGTGGAAGTACATCATCACGAAGTAGCCACTGCCGGTCAGTGCGAAATCGGTGTGGGTTTCGGCACCCTGGTTAAGAAAGCTGACGAAGTTCAGAAACTGAAATATGTGATTCACAACGTGGCACACGCCTACGGCAAAACCGCTACTTTCATGCCCAAGCCGCTGGTAGGTGATAACGGCAGTGGTATGCATGTGCATATGTCACTCGGCAAAGATGGAAAAAATATCTTCTCTGGCAACCTGTACGGTGGCCTGTCTGAAACCGCCCTGTTCTACATTGGCGGTATTCTGAAACACGCCAAGGCTTTGAACGCACTGACCAACCCGGCGGTTAACTCTTACCGTCGTCTGGTTCCTGGCTTCGAAGCGCCAGTCATGCTGGCTTACTCAGCACGCAACCGTTCAGCGTCGATTCGTATTCCCTACGTGGCCAACCCTAAAGGCCGTCGTATCGAAGTACGTTTCCCGGACTCTACTGCCAACCCATACCTGGCCTTCACTGCCATGATGATGGCCGGTCTGGATGGTATCAAGAACAAGATTCACCCTGGCGATGCTGCTGACAAAAATCTGTATCATCTGCCACCCGAAGAAGACAAGGTATTCCCTAAAGTCTGCTTCGCTCTGGATCAGGCACTCGAAGAACTCGACAAGGATCGTGAATTCCTCACTGCTGGTGGCGTATTCACCAACGATGCAATCGATGCCTACATTGCACTCAAGCACGAGGAATCACAGCGTGCCCGTCTGTGCGTACATCCGATTGAGTTCGACATGTACTACAGCTGCTAAGGCTTATGCCTGTTTGATAAACGCCCCGCATTGCGGGGCGTTTTTGTTTGCGAGACCGGATAATTCGCACTAAGCTAAAGCATCATGAAAATATTGCTTACATTAATCCTGATTTGCTCCGCCAATCTGGCAGTGGCCGAGCTTTACAAGTCACTGGATGAAAATGGCGAGGTTGTTTATTCCGATAAACCACCGACCCTGGGCGCAGAGGAGTTCAAACCACCGCCGTTACAGGTGCAACCACCCATCATCATTCCACCTAAAAAACAGCCAGTGACTGTCGATAAGGAAGTGCCTTACCCCTATAGTGACATGGCCTTTATCCAGCCCGAAGCAGAAGCTAACTTTAATGATAATGAGGGCAATATCAGTTACGCGCTGGCACTCACCCCCGCGCTGGCCTCTAAACTGGGGCATTATTTGAACTTTAAACTCGATGGCACGGTTATCGCGGATAAAACCAGCAGTTTTAGCGGGATGCTGAGCAATGTCGATCGCGGTACTCACACCCTGGTTGCTGAAGTCTGCAACGCCAGAGGCGAGGTCCTGCGCAGTGCCAGCGTTAATTTTCACGTTCATAAATTTTCATCGCTGCATCCCAAGCACAATAATCAGCGCACGCCTCCACCTGCCCCACCAGCTAACCCCTGAAACGCACGATATTCGTGCACACACCCCAAAGATGATTGCCCATTGCACTATAGTGGTGCTAACTTGCACGTGACCTCTCTACAATGGCTCTACACAGCCGCCTGAACCAACAATTTTCTGTTGGTTCGTTTTTTGCAGACCAGCCTATATGTCACATGAATCTATACAAACAGCCACAGGCATCCAGCGCACTATTCTGGACAACCTGCATGTCGCCGTGCTGGTACTGGATGAAAACTTTTGCGTCGGTTATCTCAACCCGGCTGCCGAAAACCTGTTCCATCTCAGCAGTAAACGCGCCATAGGCATACGTGCAGATAAACTGTTGTTTATTGATACACATATGTTTGAGCGATTGCGTGAAGCACTCCAGCTCGCTCACCCCTATTCCGAACATGAACTGACGGTAGAGATTTCTCACGACCAGCAAATCACCATCGATTATCGCGTCACGCCACTACAATATGCCGACGAGCCGGCCATGCTCATGCTGGAAATCACCCAGATAGATCGCCAACTGCGCATTGCACGTGAAGAAAAATTATTAAGCGAACAAACTGCCAGTCGCCAGTTAATACGCGGCATGGCGCACGAAATTAAAAATCCTCTCGGTGGCTTGCGTGGTGCTGCGCAATTACTCGAGCGTGAATTACCCAAGCCCGAACTCAAGGAATACACACGCATCATTATTGGTGAAGCAGACCGATTACAAAATCTGGTGGATCGCATGCTTGGACCCAACAATCTGCCACGTATGCAAGCCGTCAGCATTCACCAGATCAGCGAACATGTACGCCAGCTGGTACAGGTTGAAGCACCAAAAAATATATTTTTTAATCTCGATTACGACCCCAGTCTGCCAGACATTCAGGCCGACCCGGAACTGTTAATTCAGGTAACGCTCAACATTACCCGCAATGCGGTGGCTGCCATGGGCGACAACGGTGGCGAAATCACCTATCGCACCCGGCCGTTAAGACATTTCACCATTGGCCATAAGCATCATCGACTGGTATTGCAATTTGACATTATCGATAACGGCCCCGGTATCCCTGAAGCCATTCGTGATCAAATTTTTTTCCCCATGGTGACTGGCCACGCCAAAGGCACCGGGCTGGGATTGTCGATTGCACAATCACTCATTAATCAACACGGCGGCCTCATTGCCTGCAACAGCCAACCTGGGAAAACCGTATTCACTATTTACTTACCTATGGAGAACCGTGATGGCTGAACATCACATCTGGATCATCGACGATGACGCTTCAATTCGCTGGGTGCTGGAAAAAGCACTCAAACAGGCCGAGATGCAAGTCAGCAGTTTTGAAAACGCTGATGACGCGCTGGCTGCTCTCAATCAATCAACACCCGATGCCATCATCACCGACATTCGCATGCCGGGCATGAACGGCCTGGATTTTCTTGGTCATTTGAGCGAACAGCATCCCACCATTCCGGTGATTATCATGACGGCGCATTCCGATCTGGACAGTGCCGTGTCGGCCTATCAGGGTGGCGCATTTGAGTATTTGCCCAAACCTTTCGACATTGATGAAGCCGTTGACCTGGCACGCCGCGCCTGTCGCAAACGCGCCGAACAAAACCAGGTCAATGCCAGCCGTGTGCAGCAAGATACGCCAGAAATAATTGGTGAAGCACCCGCCATGCAGGAAGTGTTTCGTGCTATTGGTCGACTATCAAAATCCACGATTACGGTTTTAATTAACGGCGAATCCGGCACCGGCAAGGAACTGGTTGCACATGCCTTACACAAACACAGCCCACGCAAGGATCGCCCCTTCATTGCCATTAACACCGCGGCCATTCCAAAAGACTTGCTTGAGTCCGAATTATTTGGCCATGAACGCGGCGCCTTTACCGGGGCCACCGCACAACGTCGTGGAAGATTTGAACAAGCCGATGGTGGCACCTTGTTTCTCGATGAGATTGGTGACATGCCACCGGATTTACAAACCCGATTGTTGCGTGTGTTAGCCGACGGCCAGTTTTATCGTGTGGGCGGCCACACCCCCATCAAGGCTGATGTACGCATTATCACCGCGACCCATCAGGATCTGGAAACACGCGTTAAACAGGGTTTATTTCGCGAAGATTTATTTCACCGTTTGAATGTTATACGCATACAAATCCCGCCATTGCGTGAACGCAAGGAAGACATACCTGCACTGTTACGACTTTTTTTACAACAGGCTGCAAGAGAAATCGGTGTTGAATCTAAAGTGTTATTACCCGATGTTGAAGCCTACCTTGCCAGCCTCAGCTGGCCGGGCAACGTACGCCAGCTGGAAAACACCTGTCGCTGGTTAACCGTTATGGCCTCCAGCCGCGAAATACATTTATCTGATCTGCCACCGGAATTACAAACCACCGCAGTAGAAAATGTCGATGCACCTTTGCAAAACTGGGAAACCATGTTGCAGCGCTGGGTAGAAAAACAGCTCGCCACGGGTCGATCCGATTTATTGGCAGATGCCATGCCCAGATTTGAACGTATTTTGATCGAAACGGCGTTGGGAAAAACCGGCGGTCGGCGTCAGGACGCGGCAAAGTTGTTGGGGTGGGGCAGGAATACGCTTACTCGGAAAATTAAGGAATTGGGGATGGAATAGGTAGTTTAAATTCGATCGTTTAAAACTGGATACCGGCTCCAACCGACAAGACAGAAGAGTGCGCCTTAAGGCGCACCTACAACTCATCACAACTATGCAGACACCGGCTGCACAGCGTGAAACTTACATGCCATTTCCATAAGCTTTGGAAATAACATTTCCACTGGCGCGAACCTGTTTCATCGCCACCGCATATTCTTTCAACACACCCAATGTCCACAAAATACGTCCCCGAAAATACTCATCCGCACTGGCATTATTATCTGCGGCATTATCATTCAGCACTTTTTCGACATTGCGCACAATGACATGATCGGGTATGTAACAAATTCGATTGTTTTTATAACTGCTCATGCGTAATTCGGCGACAGGGTAGGCGCCACCATCGGCCGATGACACAGCCACAATCATGGCCGGTTTATGTCCGACTTCGTTTTTGCTTAATAATAAAAACAGATTTTTTAACCCGGCCGGAACCTGGCCATGCCATTCAGGCGTCACGATAACGAAGGCATCGCTGTTCTGGCATTGGGTTTGAATCGGTGTAAGTAATTTTTTCCATTTTTCGTCGCCATCCCATACACCCTGATCCCACAACGGCAGAGGATTATTGGCGAGGTCGAGTATTTCAGCTTTCTCGCAGAGTTTATTTTTAAGCAGGGTAGCTTGAACAAATCGGGCGACCTTGCTGCTTTGCGATGCCTGACGGTGACTGCCGCTGATGATGGTAAATTGCATGAGAACACCCCGCTCGTTGAAGAATGATCGGGATTATTGACGATAGTATGCTGCGAGTAAACCACACGGGCATGTGGGTATCAAAAACCGTAACTGTGCAACGTATCCATGGTGTCTTGCATGACAACGCAGCTATCGCCCAGCATCACTTCTGCCTGCGGCTGCAAATCATTAAACTGATACCAGCCCTTGATGGCTGCCAGCGCTTCAAGTACTGATGGAAAATACGCCAGTACCTGACCGGTACCGAGCATCAGAGCCACACTGCGCTCACTCCACTCTTTTATGTAAAATTGCATGTTGTACTCCTTATGATTCAGCACAGCATAGTGAGTTGTGGTGATGGAATGATGACAGACAGATTAAGGAAATATGACAAAAACCCAATGCGGCATGTTATTTATTTAAGATTCAACAAAGAAACGAGAACGCTAAAAACATTATAAAACTGGATTTTTTTACTGTAGGTGCGCCGCCATGGATGGTGGTGGTAGAGCCATGCAGTGGCTGTTGTCGAGGAGTCCGTAGTAATGCGCACCTGCAAAACCAGATAATATTTTCAACGCACTAATTGCTTGTTCACTTCATCGCGCCTGGCCTTGCCAGCGAGTAACTCTATAAGCGTCAACGCGAAATCCATGGCCGTACCGGGACCGCGTGAGGTAACAATCTTGCCATCGATTTCCAGGGCAGACTCCTTGATTGTGGTATTCGTTAATTTCAGTGCAGAGAGCACGCCTGGATAACCGGTCGCCGTCTTACCCTCAAGCAACCCGGCCTGTGCCAGCGCTTTGGGTGCCGCACAAATTGCACCGATATATTTTCCACTGGCGGCGTGCTTTTTTAACAGTGTTTGCACACGCGCATCATCACGCAAGTGATCAGCACCGGGCAGGCCGCCTGGCAACACAATCAGATCAAACGTTTCATTCAAAATTTTATCGATGCTGGTGTCCGGCATTAATCGCATACCGCGTGACGCTTTTACCGGCTGGCTATCCAGGCCTGCGGTCGTTACCTGCATACCGGCACGAACCAGCAAATCAGTAATGGTGACAGCTTCCAGCTCTTCACAACCCTGCGCCAGTGGTACCAGTACTTTAATCATTTTTCGGTAACCTTTTTTTGCACGATATTTAATGCCTTGAGAAGATTCAGGGCTTCGTTTATAGGGTAATCATTGTTATCACTGCTGACTACTGTTTCCTTGTCTTCTGCTTTCTCTTTGGGAGCTGTTGTACCGTTGGGATTATCAAGATGACCCGCCAGATCTGCTTCCTTGATGCGTTTGATATCCTTGCCTTCGGCTTCGGCCAGTGTGTAGGCCTTCAGTGCAATATCCGGCACTATGCCTTCAGCCTGAATGGAACGACCAGATGGCGTAAAATAACGCGCCGTGGTTAATTTGATAGCACCACCATTGGGTAACTCCTGGATGGTTTGCACTGAACCTTTACCAAACGTTTTTTCACCCATTAAAACAGCACGTTTTTGATCCTGCAAAGCGCCGGCAACAATTTCGGAAGCGGATGCCGAACCACCATTAATTAACACCACCATCGGCACACCGTTTATTAAATCACCGCGACGCGCACGAAATTCACTGGCCGTGTTTTCCATGCGGCCTTTGGTATAAACAATCATTCCATCTTCCAGAAACATATCTGATACATCCGCGGCGGCATTTAATACTCCGCCGGGATTGTTTCGTAAATCCAGTACCAGGCCTTTAAGATCGCCTTTATTATCCTTGCGTAATTGTTTCAAACCGGACTCCAGACTATCACCAGTATTGGCCTGAAAGGTCGAAATACGTACATAACCAAAATCTTTCTCCAGCAAGCGCTGCTTGACGCTGTTGACCTTGATGATGGCGCGCTCCAGTTTGAAGGTCAGCGGATTGGCTTCACCCTTGCGTAACAGGGTGATTTCAATTTTGCTACCCGCCTTGCCACGCATTAAATTTACCGCATCATTCAGGCTCATGCCTTTTACCGACTTGCCATCGAGCATAATAATCATGTCACCGGCCTTGATGCCGGCATGAAACGCTGGTGTGTCATCAATCGGCGAAACAACCTTTACCAAACCATCTTCCATTTCAACCTGAATTCCCAGACCGCCAAATTCGCCCGAGGTGCCGATTTTTAGTTCTTTATATTCTTCAGGATTGAGATAGGTTGAGTGCGGATCCAGCCCGGCCAGCAAACCGCGAATGGCATTTTCCATTAGCTGTTTATCTTTTACCGGCTCCACATAATCGTTTTTAATACGCTCAAAGATATAACTAAAATCACGCAACTGCTCCAGCGGTAACCCTTCATCATCGCTTTGTTTACTATCCGGCGTTTCAGACTGCGCGGCATACACAGAAACACTCAACAAGCCCCATACCAGCAACGCAGATTTGCAAAAAAATTTCATGAATACTCCAGTCTGTTTTTTATTTCCATCATTCATCGAGTTTAGCGACGTGACGAACATTAGCCGAACACCATTGTTGGGGATTAACAGGTTTACCCTGATAACGGATTTCAAAATATAGGCCACTGGTATCATGTCCGCCACTGTCACCAACACTGGCAATTGTTTCACCAGCCTCTACCCATTCCCCAGATTTTTTGAACAAGGCCTGATTGTGACCATACAGGCTCATATAGCCGTTGTTGTGATTTACGATGGTGATAAAACCAAACCCCTGTAACCAGTCTGCAAATTCCACTCGCCCACTGGTGATGACGCGCACCGGTGTACCATAGGGTGCTTCGATCAGCACACCATTCCATTTCAGGCCACCCTGTCGGCGGTTATCACCAAATTCCGCATCAATATTACCGCGTACCGGCCAGGGCAATTTGCCCTTAAGCGCGCCAAAGGCCTGCTCGGCGCCAGCTGAGGCCGGAATATCGGCCATGAGTTCACCCAGCGACATGAGTAATTTTTCAATGCGGTTACGGCTGCCTTCCAGATCCTGCAAGGCCAGTTGCTGTTGTTCTATATCCTGGTTAAGTGACTCCAGCAGGCCTTTGCGACTCTCACGGTTGGCATCGAGTTGTTGTTTCTGGGCTTTTTGATCAATAGTTAATTGCGCCAGCTGCTTGGCTGTTTTTTCAATATCGGCTTCCAGCGCCTGTTTCTGGGTGATGCCGGACAGATAAGCTTCAATTTCATGGTGACGCGCCCGGTTGAGATAATCGAAATACACCATGGCACGTCCCATCTCGTTGGGCACACTCTGGTTCAGTACCAGCTTAAGCTGGGGTTGCTGACCTATGGTATAAGCCGCCCGTAATTGACCCGCCAGCAATCGGCGTTGCCGTTCCAGCTGTACCCGCATGACCCCCAGTTCCTGACGCAAAGCTGACAGCCTGTGATCAGACGCCTTCTGCTTCTTTTCAGTGCTGCGCAGGGCAATCGACACCTTGGCAATGCGCACTTCCAGCTTCTGCAGGTCCTGGCGCAGGTCATTTCGTTTGGTTTTATTATCGGTCAGGCCCGAGAGCAGGCCGGTGATTTTTGAGCGTAATTCGTCGAGTTTCAACTGGTACTCAGTCGCCTTCGGCTCGGCCGCAAAGGCTGCCGGGCCGGCACCTAGAGCTATCAGGACAATCATCAGCAGGGGTAATCGCATATCCGGCAATTTATCCACAAATAAGTAGGCATTTCAGTTTTTTTTGGGCCTAACAGCAAAAAACACAAAATAACTGTGTATTACTCCGTTCCATTTTACTAATATTGGAGTTTCCCAATAAAGTAAAGTCGAAGGTCTTAACATGGAACTGCTTGATGACGTCACCCAACTAATGACCCGAGAGGAAGACATTGACCGCGCTTCGCGCTCGCTAAAGGCCATGTCTCATCCGCTACGCCTGAAAATACTGTGCACACTACGAGATCAGGAAGTGAGCGTACAGGACATAGTAGACAATGTGGGCACTTCTCAAAGCAATATTTCCCAGCATCTGGCGATATTGCGTGACAAGGGCATCCTGGCTTCGCGTAAAGATGCCAACCGAGTTTTTTACCGTGTTGGCGATGCCCGCACACTGCGCTTGATCAGCATGATGCAGGAAGTGTTTTGCTCGCAGAAGCTGGACGAATAAATCCCCATCATTAAAATAAAACCCGCGCCCGGTATTTGCTCCGGGTGCGGGTTTTAGTTTTCAGGTAGCTCATATGCCACAGTATATTGAATTTCTCTCCAACCACCCGTATCTCTTTATGGCACTGTTTGTGGTGCTAACGCTGATTATCAAAACCGAAATCGATAACCGGTTTTCCGGTGTTATCCAGTCTAACGCTCTGGAAGCGGTTCGGTTAATGGATGAAGACGGCATGCTGATTCTGGATGTGCGTGAAACCTCCGAATACGGAGCCGGACATATTCGAAATGCCCTGCATATCCCGCTCTCATCACTGAAGTCACGCATGAAAGAGCTGGATAAATACAAAAACAAAACCGTGCTGGCCTACTGTCGCTCCGGCGCCCGCTCCAATACCGCTTGCCGTCAACTTAAAAAGGCCGGTTTTGAAAAACCGCATAATCTTGCCGGCGGCGTGATTGCCTGGGGCAGTGCCAATCTGCCGCTGACAAAAAAATAACGCCAGAGAGTCATCAGGCCTGTAAACATGCCACAAATTGTCTGCCCGCATTGCGAAGCAATCAATCGATTGCCGGAAACTGCCCTGCTCGATAAAAGCCGGGCGCAGACGGCGAACTGTGGCAAATGCAAACATCCCTTGTTTACCGCTGAACCGCTGGCGGTTAATCAGTCACAATTTGAACGCCAGTTACAAAAAAGTGATGTGCCATTAGTCGTGGATTTCTGGGCAGCCTGGTGTGGCCCCTGCAAAATGATGGCACCGGTATTTCACCAGGCGGCCGGCAAACTCGAACCCCAGGTTCGTTTACTCAAGGTTGACACCGAGAGTGAACAACAACTCGCTTCGCGTTATGCGGTTCGCAGCATTCCCACAATAATGATATTCTCCGCCGGACAAGAAAAAGCGCGCATTGCCGGAGCGCTGGATCTAAACCGTTTGCTGGCCTGGGTCACCCAAAACCTGCGCTAGCCGTTTCCGGCCACATAACTCACAGGTATCTACATGACTGATCAAGCCACCAATCAGCAACAATTCGCCATCCAGAAAATTTACATCAAGGATGCATCACTCGAATCACCCAATGCCCCCGGCATTTTCCAGGAAGGCCAGTGGCAACCGGAAGTGAATGTACAAATCAATACAGCCGCCAAATCAGCCGCTGAAAACCAGCACGAAGTTGTACTCACCATTACCGTGACTGCCAAGCAGAGCGGCAAAACCGCCTTTCTGGTGGAAGTGAAACAGGCTGGCCTGTTTATGCTCAGCGGTTTTCCCAAAGAGCAATTGGGCGGCATGCTCGGAGCCTATTGCCCGGAAGTATTGTTTCCGTTCGCACGTGAAGCCATTTCTGAACTGGTAGGCAAAGCCGGTTTCCCGCAATTATTACTGGCACCGGTTAATTTCAACGCCCTGTATATGCAACACCAGCAGCAGCAAGCACAGCAGGCTGGCGTTGCTCACTAGTTTATGTCCGGTCGCAATATCGCGGTATTAGGTGCCGGCTCATGGGGCACCGCTCTTGCCATGCAGGCAGCACGTGCCGGTCAGGACGTGTGCCTGTGGGGGCTGGAAGCGGATCAAATCGCCATCATGCAACAGGAACGATGCAATCGTTTTTATTTACCCGATATTAATTTCCCGGAAAACCTGCGACTGAGCTCGAATCTGGATGCCAGTTTGCAACAGGCCAACACCCTGTTAATTGCCGTACCCAGCCATGCCTTTCGCAGTTTTTTACGTACGGCAAAATCGCACATTCGCACCAACCATCACATTGTATGGGCCACCAAAGGCCTGGAAAATGACAGCGCCAAGCTGATGCATCAAATACTCGCCGAAGAATTACCGGCATGCCAGCACACGGCAGTTATTTCCGGGCCCACCTTTGCCGGTGAAGTCGCGCGAAATTTACCGACAGCTGTCACTGCGGCTGCCAGCACCACCGACCTGGCGTGGGAAACCACTTCCTTCCTGCATCATGGTAACTTTCGTGTTTACAGCAGTGATGATGTAGTGGGCGTGGAACTGGGTGGCGCACTAAAAAATGTTCTCGCCATTGCCGCCGGTATCGCTGATGGCCTGGGCTTTGGCGCCAACACCCGCGCCGCGCTTATTACACGCGGCCTGACGGAAATCATGCGCCTGGGTCATGCCATGGGTGCGCATCGCGATACCTTTATGGGCCTCGCCGGTCTGGGTGATCTGGTACTCACCTGCACCGACAACCAGTCACGTAACCGCCGTTTGGGATTGAAGCTGGCCAGCGGCCTGAATGTGGCGGCCGCCCGCGAGGAAATCGGCCAGGCTGTGGAAGGGGTTAACACGGCACGTGAAGCGTTTACGCTGGCGCAAAAACACGCTGTTGAATTGCCCATTATTGAGCTGACTTATCGCGTGCTGTATGAAAACCTGTCGCCGAAATCAGCCGTGCAAAAACTGCTGTCGCGCGGCGCCAAATCCGAATAAATCCGGATTCAGTCCCGGGCGCCGATAAACCCGTTTTGACGCCATGCCTCATAAACAATAACCGATACCGCATTCGACAAATTCATACTCCGGCTTTCTGCCAGCATGGGTATACGCAAAATATTTTCGGACGCCACACTCGCCAGATAATCCGACGGCAGGCCACGGCTTTCAGGACCGAAAACCAGTACATCCCCCGGCGTAAATTTTGGCTCACTGAATGCACGTTTTCCTTTGGTAGAGCAGGCGTAAATATTGACGCCATCAAACTGCTGTAAGCAGGATGCCAGATCCGGCCATTCCCGTACTGCCGCAAACTCGTGATAATCCAGCCCGGCGCGACGTAACTTTTTGTCGTCCAGTGTAAAACCCAGCGGATGAATTAAATGCAACTGGCACCCGGAGTTGGCGCTCAGGCGAATGATATTACCGGTATTGGGTGGAATTTCCGGCTGGTAGAGCACGATATGAAACAGAGCATTAACGGTGGCTTGCATGGGCTTTAGGCTGGTTTTATCAGTAAGCAGGGTAATCGTAACGCATTGGCGCGAATGAACGGTCGGTTTTTTAATTCATACGAGGCATAATCTTTGAAAAATCCAGGCAAAATTTGCATTTCCACTCAATAAATCCAATACTCGCGCACAATAAAATCACTTGTCACGAGGATTGTTCCAACATCATGTATCTTGAACACTTCGGACTCTCCCGCCCACCCTTCAAAATCACCCCTGATACCACATTGTTTTATACCGGTAGCAAACGCGGTGCCGCACTCGAAGCACTCAAATACGCCATTATTTCCGGCGAGGGGATTATCAAGGTTGTAGGTGAAGTCGGCAGTGGCAAAACCATGTTGTGCCGCATGCTGGAACAGGAGTTACCTGCACACGTTGAAGTGGTCTACATTGCCAACCCGAGTCTGGCGCCGGAAAATATTCTGCATGTTGTGGCGTTTGAATTAAAACTGCCCATCAACAATGACACCAGCCGGTTAACGGTGATGCAATTGTTGCATGAATATTTGCTGCAAAAGCATGCCCATAACCGCCAGGTAGTGGTATTTGTCGAAGAAGCCCAGGGCATGCCGATCGAAACGCTGGAAGAAATTCGCCTGCTCAGCAATCTCGAAACCAGTGATCATAAGTTATTGCAAATGGTTTTATTCGGCCAGCCTGAGCTCGATGAGAAACTGCGCAATCCGTCGATACGCCAGTTAAAAGAACGCATCACGCACAGTTTTTACCTGGACCCTTTTCCGCGCAGTGAAATTTATCAGTACCTGAATTTTCGCATGCGTGCTGTGGGTTATCGCGGGCCGGATATTTTTTCCCAGACGGTGGCGAACAATATCGAAAAAAAATCCCAGGGCCTGACACGTCGCATTAATATTCTGGCCGACAAGGCATTACTGGCGGCATTTTCAGAAGGTGGCCATGGCATTGCCGTCAAACACATAAATATCGCTGCACGTGACAGTGATTTTGGTCAGGCACACGCGTACCTGACACCTACACTACGCAAATCCATGCTGGCAGGCGCGATTGTACTGCTGGTCATAACAGCGGTCTGGATAGGCACGCTGATCCCACAGGCCAATGAAAATGCCAGTCCTGCCGCTGTTGTTACGCCTGCCAAACCGGTTGTAGTCGCGCCTGCACACGT